>JAZDGE010000218.1:0-8549 GCA_043807175.1 Acidobacteriota bacterium | reverse complement strand
GTGGGACCCTGGCGCGCCGCCCATCAGCAGCCGGTGCTCCGCTCCACCGAGCTGCCGGTCGGCGTCGACAGCCTGGTCGTGTGCCTGGTCGACGACGTGCTCTACACCGGGCGAACGATCCGCGCCGCCCTCGACACGCTGATGGACTACGGGCGCCCGCGTGCGATCCGCCTCGCGGCGCTGATCGACCGCGGGCACCGCGAGCTGCCGATCGCGGCGGACTTCGCTGGCCGGGTGGTGCCCACCTCCAGGTACGAGGACGTGCAGGTGTGCCTGCAGGAGACTGACGGCGAGGAAGGCGTCTGGGTCGCCAAGGAGGAGGCGCGATGAGCGTGAAAGCGGCTACCCGGCTGCGCGCCAAGGACCTGGTGGGGATCGATCCGCTGCTGCCCGGCGAGATCCAGCTTATCCTCGACACCGCCGAGCAGATGCACGCGGTGGGCCAGCGCTCGATCAAGAAGGTACCGGCGCTGCGCGGCAAGACGGTCATCAACCTTTTCATGGAGGCCTCCACCCGCACGCGCTTCTCGTTCGAGGTGGCGGAGAAGCGGCTCTCCGCGGACTCGCTCAACTTCGCCGCCAGCACCTCCTCGGTGAGCAAGGGCGAGACCCTAATCGACACCGCCCGCAACCTGGAGGCGATGCAACCCGATTTCATCGTGCTTCGCCACCCCTATGCCGGAGCGCCCCACCAACTGGCGCGAATGCTCAAGTCTGCGGTGATCAACGCCGGCGATGGCGCCCACGAGCACCCCACGCAGGCGTTGCTCGACGCGCTCACGATCCGCCAGAAGCGCGGCAGCCTCGCGGGCCTGGTGGTGGCGATCATCGGCGATCTCCAGCATTCGCGGGTCGTGCGCTCCAACACATTACTTTTGTGCAAGATGGGGGCCAAGGTTCGGGTCGCCGGTCCGCCCAGCATGATCCCGGTCGGGATGGATAAGCTCGGCTGCGAGGTGTACACGCGCATGGAGGATGCGGTCGCCGGCGCCGACGTCGTGATGATGCTGCGCATCCAGCTCGAACGACAGGGGCGGATGAACTTCCCCACCGTGCGCGAGTACTACGACTTCTTCGCCCTGACGCCGGAGCGCTTGAAGCTGGCGAAAAAGGACGCGCTGGTCATGCACCCGGGGCCGATGAACCGCGGCGTGGAGATCGACTCGCGAGTGGCTGACGGGCCGCAGTCGGTGATCCTGGAGCAGGTGTCGAACGGCGTGGCGGTGCGGATGGCGGTGCTCTACCTTTTGGCGGGAGGTTACGGTGAGCCGGCTGCTGATTAGGCACGCGCGCGTCGTCGATCCGGCGCAGCGCCTCGACGAGGGGCTCGACATCCTGGTGGCGGACGGCAAGGTGGCTCGCCTCGGCGAGCGTCTTGACGCCCGCGGCGTCGAGGTGCTCGATGCCGCCGGTCTGGTGGCCGCCCCGGGCTTCATCGATGTACACGTCCATCTGCGCGAGCCCGGCTACGAGTACAAGGAGACCGTCGACAGCGGCGCTGCCGCCGCGGTGGCTGGGGGCTTCACCGCGGTGTGCTGCATGCCCAACACCAGGCCAGCCAACGACTCGGCGGCGGTAACGGAGTTCATCTGTGCCCGCGCTCGGGCCGCCGGCCTCGCCCGGGTCTACCCCATTGGCGCCATCTCGAAGGGTCTCGCCGGCGAGGAGCTCGCGGAGATGGGGGAGATGGTGCGGGCCGGCGCGGTGGCGTTCTCGGATGACGGCAAGCCGGTCGCCAGCGCCTATCTGATGCGGCGTGCGCTCGAATACGCGCGGCTCTTCGGCACCCCGGTCGTCAATCACTGCGAGGAGCCCTCGCTGGCCGCCGGCGGGGTGATGCACGAGGGCGCGGTCGCCACCCGCCTGGGCCTGCGCGGCATTCCGGCCGCGGCCGAGGAGATCATGGTCGCGCGTGACGTCATCCTTGCCGAGCTGACCGGCGGCCGCGTGCACATCGCGCACGTCTCGACGAAGGGCGCGCTCGATCGGGTGCGCGAGGCAAAGGCAAAGGGACTGGGCGTCACCTGCGAGGTCACCCCCCACCATCTCGCGCTGGCGGACACCCAGGTGGCCGACTCCGGCTACGACACCAACACCAAGATGAACCCGCCGCTGCGCAGCGCAGAGCATGTCGAGGCGCTTCTCCAGGGCGTACTCGACGGCACCGTCGACTGCTTGGCCACCGATCACGCTCCGCATCACGCGGACGAGAAGGCGCTCGAGTACGACCTCGCGCCCTTTGGCGTCGTCGGTCTCGAGACCGCGGTGTCGGTGACCTACGACCTTCTGGTGCGCCAGCACAAGCTGCCGCTGCTGCTCTACGTCGCGCTCTGGTCGGCGACGCCGGCGCGCACCTTCGGCCTGCCGGGGGGCACGCTCCAGGCCGGCAGCCCGGCCGACATTACGCTGCTCGACCCTGATGCGCGGGTGACGGTCGACCCCGAGCGCTTCCGCTCGCTTTCGCGCAACACGCCTTTTTCCGGCCGGCGGCTGCGCGGCGCTCCGGCGGCCACCATCGTCGGCGGCAAGGTCGTTTGGCGCCGTGAGCGAGGCAAGTAGCCGCCGCGCCGTCGTCGTCGACGACTCGCCGCTGGCATGTCAGATGTGGCGGCTCCTGCTGGAGGCCCGCTATGGCGAGCGCGTCAAGGTCGAGACCTACACGGATCCGTGCCAGGCGGTCGAGATTCTGCAACCCGACATTCACCTCATGCTGCTCGACTGGGAGATGCCCTGCCTGGATGGCGCCGCCGTTCTCGAGGAGGCGCGCCGGCGCGGCGTCAACTTGAAGCGCGTCATCATTACCTCCGGCCATCCGGCAGAGGAGTTGCACGAGGCGTTCGACCGCTCCGGCTGCCTCGCTGTGATCGAGAAGGCCGAGCCCGAGCAGCAGGCCGCCTTCCTGATGATCCTCGACTCGATCATGAGGAGGTGAAGAAGGCAAAAGGCGAAAGGCGAAAGGCGAAAGTAGAAGAAGGAGAAAGGCGAAAGGCGAAGGGCAGAGGCAGGAAGAAGGCGAAAGGCGGCAGGGGAAAGTAGGCGACGAGCTTAGGGTAAGGCTGTAGGCCAGACACTCCTGTCTGGCCCTGCAGGATGCTTGAGCAAGGGCTGGGAAGTGGCACGAAAGAGGCGGCGCCAAACACCCGACCGAGGTGGTATTTGCTCCTCCGGACCCCGGACCCCGGACCCCGGTCCCCGCTACTGGCGGACGAGGTCCTCGACCCAGGCGGAGAAATCGCTCTTGATTCGCTCCCAGGGCGCCTCGATGAGGAGGCGCAAGGGAGGTTCGGCGTCGGCGTCGTCGAAGTAGGCAAGGCTGCGAACGACATGGCCGAGGTCGAAGGCGGCGTACTTGCGCTGGTACCGGGCGAGATACTCGGCGAGCGTGCGCCTCGTCGTGATGAGCAGCCAGAGGTCGGTGAAGTCCTTGCGGCTGCCCCGGGAGGCGATGGCGGCCAGTTTCATCGCGGCAAGGTCATCGGGGTGGGCGAGCGGGAGCAGATCGGGCAAACTTGAAACTGGAGGCGCAAGTGCCGGGTAGGAGGTGCCGAAGAAGCTCGCCTGAACGCCGTGTAGCTCCACGTAGAGTGTGCGCGGCGCCGTGAGGGTCACCGCGAGTGCCGGTTCGACCCGACGCAATGCCGTGAGTACCTGCTCGACCGCATCGAACGACGGGGAGAACAGGTCAAGATCCGCTGACAGGCGGTGGCCCGCCTGAAGCGCCAGAGCGGTACCACCGGCAAGGAAGAAGTCAGAGCCTGCCAGCGCTCGCGAAATGCTCCGGTAGGCGCCGGCCACCGCCGGCGGGACGGCTTCCCAGTGTAGCGTCATCCGCGCCACGCCTGCTCCCGCCTGCGCGCGAGCGCGACCCAGGCATCGCTTGTGCTGGCGGGGACGCCGCACACCAGCGCCCAGAAGCGCAGCTCACGCGGGGCGAGGGCGCGGCATCCGCGCCGCTCGAGGTAGTCGCCCAGCATGTCGCGCGAAAAGCACTGCAGCAGCCAGCGCATGTCGTCCCAGCGCCCGCGCAGCATCACCTTCTCGATGATGGCCCGCTCCCACGCGGCGCCGGCAGGCGCCGCGGGGACCTGGTACTCCCACAGCAGTTGGCGCACGGTCGCTGGGATGTCCACGAAGTCATTATGCCATAGTCACTTCGCCTGCGTCAAGGGAAGCCGGGAGGAAGAAGAAGGCGACAGGCGACAGGCGAAAGGCGACAGGCAGAAGAAAGTGAAAAGCAGAAGAAGGAGAAAGCCAAAAGGCGCAAGCCAAAAGGCGACAGGCAATGGGCGACAGGGAGGGCGGTTGCTCGCCTCAGCCTTCGGCCGGCGGCATGAACGCCGCGATGCCGGTGAGGTGCTCGCCGAGGATCAGCGTGTGCATGTCGTGCGTGCCCTCGTAGGTGTAAACCGACTCGATGTTCATGAGGTGGCGCATGATCGGGTGCTCGTTGACGATCCCGGCGGCGCCGTGGATCTCGCGCGCGAGGCGGGCGCACTCCCGCGCGACCCAGCAGGAGTTGCGCTTGGCCTGCGAGACCTGGACGAATGTCGCCTTGCCGGCGTCCTTGAGGCGGCCGAGGCGCCAGACCATGAGCTGGCCCTTGGTGATCTCGTTGGCCATCCAGACCAGCCGTTCCTGAATGATCTGGTGCGCCGCAATCGGGCGGCCGCCGAACTGGATGCGGGTCTTGGCGTAGTCGAGGGCGGCATGAAAGCAGGCCAGCGCGGAGCCGAGCGCACCCCAGGCGATGCCATAGCGCGCCTGGGTGAGGCAGCCGAGCGGGCACTTGAGGCCCGCGGCATCGGGCAGGCGGCTCGCCTCCGTGACCGCGCAGTCGGAGAAGGCGAGCTGTGAGGTCACCGAGGCGCGCAGGGAGTACTTGCCCCTGTGGTCCGAGGTGGAAAAGCCCGGTGTTCCCCGCTCGATGAGGAATCCGCGCACGATCCCCTCGTCGTCCTTGGCCCACACCATCGCCACGTCGGCGATCGAGCCGTTGGTGATCCATGCCTTCTCACCATTCAGGACCCAGCCATCCGCCGTGCGACGCGCTCGCGTGCGCATCGCCCCCGGGTTGGAGCCAAAGTCCGGCTCGGTGAGGCCATAGCAGCCGATTGCCTGCCCCTGGGCGAGGAGGGGAATCCAGCGGTCCTTCTGCTCCTGCGAGCCCCAGGTCATGATCGGGTAGATGACCAGCGCGGACTGCACCGAGGCAAACGAGCGGATCGCCGAGTCGCCCCGTTCCAACTCCTGCATCACCAGGCCGTAGGCCACCTGCGAGAGGCCGGGCAGGCCATACTCGCTGAGCGTGGCGCCAAAGAGCGCGAGCTCGGCCATCTCGCCCACCAGATGGCGCGGGAAACGGCCCTCCCACGCCCACTCCTCGATGTATGGGAGCACCCGCTCGTCCACCCATTTCCGAACGGTGTTTCGCACCAGCCGCTCGTCGTCCGTAAGCAGCTCCTCGATCGCGTAGAGGTCAAGTGTCCTGGTCACCGTCGCCTCCCTATCCACCGCCGTTGTAGAACGTACCATCACTGGCGGCGCCTGGCGAGCGGCTCGACCGCGGCGGCACTCATCAGCTAGCATGCACCCAGTGGTAGGAGCAACCCAGGCCGTCAGCTCCTCGCTGATAGCTGATAGCTGATAGCTGATAGCTGATAGCTGATAGCTGATAGCTGATGGCCGGGTGGGTGGAGGGCTGGCATGAGTCCATACCTTGGAGGTTCGGCGCTTGGCATGGCGGACCAGATCGCCGAGGGGTACACGCTGATCACGGCGATCCAACTGAAGCGCCTGACCGACCCCGAGCTCGACCAGCTCCAGTTCGAGGTGGAGCGGTCCCTGCGCGATCTGCGCGGGTCGGTCGTGCCCCAGGACGATCTCCCGGCGCTCCAGGCGCGCAACCGCAAGATCGGCCGGATGAACGGGGCGATTCAGCAGATCCAGGCGACCCGGGCGAAGCGGAGGCGCAGCCTTTGAGCGAGGCGCCTTGGTGGCGCCACCTGAGCGGTGATCCGAGCGCCTTCCTGCTCGACGAGGGCGAGCCTGGCGCCATGTGGCGGGTGCTCGTGGAGGCGCTGGGACGGCCCGTTGACTCGCCCGCCGTGCTGCGTGCCAAAAGGGCCAGCCGCGAAATCGGCGCCGCCGCCAGGCTGCTGGCGAGCCAGAGCGCGCTCGGCTACTGGGGCTCGCCGGCCACCTACGGGGCGCGGTGGAGCGGCAGTGTCTGGCACGTGATCGCACTCGCCGAGCTGGGGGCGGACCCTGAGGACCCGCGTGTTGCGCGTGGTGCGGAGACCCTGATCGAGATGCTTCAGCCGCCCTCCGGCGGGTTTGCTGCGGCCCGCGGCCGGCCCCCAGCGGCCTGCTTCACGGCCGAGGTCTGCGCGGCCCTGGTGCGCCTGGGCTTCGGCCACCACCCTCGCCTCCGCGAGGCGCTCGCCTGGCTGGCGGCGCGGGATCAGGGACGGGGTCCCTGGTCCTGCCCGGAGCTTCGCCACCTCGTGCGCGGCGGCTGCCCGGTCGCCGCGGTGGCGGTGCTGCGTCTGGCTGGCGAGCAGGCGGGCGGCGAGGGGTGCGCCTTCGAGCCGCTGGCCAGGCGGGCCGCGGGCTGGCTGCTCGAATGCCGGCTCTTCCTCGACGAGCCGTCGCCACGAGGATGGCACGCCTATGGCCATCCGACCCTGGCCCACGCCGATCTGCTCGACGCGCTGGCCGCTCTTGCCCGGCTGGGATGGTCGGTGGGACCGGAGATTCGCTCGGCGCTGGTCGCGGCGCTGGCGCGGCAGGATGAGCATGGCTGCTGGCGGCAGCGGGCGCATGTGGTGTTTGGCGAGGCTCATGGCGAGCCGTCGCGCTGGCTCACCCTCAAGGCGCTTGTGGCGCTTGCGGCGTACGGTGAGAAGCTGGAAGCGGGGGAGGCGGTATGAGGCGTGTGCTGGTGACCGGGGCGTCGAGTGGGATTGGGCTCGCCTGCGCGACCGAGTTCCTGGGCAAGGGCGACCTGGTGGTGGCGCACTACCGGAGCCAACGAGCACCGGTGGAGAAATTGGAGCGGGCGTTCGGGGGTGACCGCGTGATTCCGGTGGCCGCCGACCTGGCCACCGAGGAGGGGTGCGTGGCCCTGGTGGCGGCAGCGGGCGCATTCGACCTGCTCGTGCACTCCGCCGGGATTTGGAACGAGGGCGCCATTCGCACCCTCACTCGTGCCAACCTGGAGGAGATGTTCCGCACCAACACCTTCTCCTCGTACTACCTGGCGCGCGAGGCGGCGCGGGTGATGCGGCGCGGGAGCCTGATCTTCATTGGCTCCACGGCCGGGGAGCGGGGGGAGCCCGGCCACAGCCACTATGCCGGGTCCAAGGCGGCGCTGTGGGGCCTGGTGCAGTCGCTGGCGCAGGAGCTCGCGCCCGACCTCCGCGTCAACCTGGTGTCGCCGGGCTGGGTGCGCACGCCGATGGCCGAGGAGGCGCTCCGGCAGGAGGGGCGGGAGGAGAAGATCGTCAGGAGCATTCCGCTCGGCCGGATCGCCGAGCCGGATGACGTGGCCTCCGCTGTGCTCTTTCTCGCCGACGAGCGCCAGCGTCATCTCACCGGCGTCGACCTGCCGGTCTCGGGCGGCGCGCTGCTGCCGCTGCCGCGCGGGTAGGGAGCGGGAGGGAGCTATCAGCAATCAGCGGTCAGCAATCAGCAATCAGCAGTCAGCAATCAGCTATCAGCAATCAGGCACCAGCGATCAGTGGGCAGCACGCGGAAAACAGTGATCGGTTCGGGGTTATCGCCGCGAATCAGGGGCTCATTGAGGAGACCATTCCGGTAGGGAGCTGATAGCTGATGGCTGAAAGCTGGAAGCTGACGGGTCATAGCCGGAGGGTGACTGCTGAAAGCTGATCGCTGCAAGCTGAAAGCAGCGCGCCGGCGTGCCGGGCGCCGTTCACGTTGTCGTCACGGCGGCTTGTGCGTAAAATTCACAAGTGGAGGTTCTCGTGATGGATATCGGGGTGCCAAAGGAAACGCGGCCGCATGAGCATCGGGTGGCGCTCACCCCTTCCGGCGTCAAGGCGCTGGCGGAAGAGGGGCATCGCGTCTGGGTCGAGACCGGGGCCGGGGTCGAGGCGGGCTTTTCGGACGGCGACTTCCAGTCGTCGGGAGCGACCACCGTGTACTCGCGCGCCGAGGTCTTCGGCCGCTCCGAGCTGGTGCTCGGCATCTACGCGCCGGAGCGGGCCTCCTACGAGCTGCTTCAGGCCGGCCAGACGGTCATCGCGTTCTGGGCGCTGCCGGCGGCGCGCCCCGACGATTTCCACGCCCTGCTCCGCTCGGGGGTCACGGCGGTCGGGGTCGAGGGAATCCGCGACGAGTATGGCCTGTCGCCGGTGGTGACCTCGATGTCGGAGATCGCCGGCAAGCTCGCGCTGACGATCGGCTCGGGCCTGCTGCTCAACGAGTTTGGCGGCAAAGGAACGCTGCTCTCGGGGGCGCCCGGGGTGCCGCCGGCCAACTTCGTGATCCTCGGGGCGGGCGTGCTGGGCCGCTCGGCGGCGGCGGCG
>JAZDGE010000217.1:0-5424 GCA_043807175.1 Acidobacteriota bacterium | reverse complement strand
CCTGGCAGGATTTCTCCTGCCGCTGGACATGAAGAGCGCGCTCGCCCTCGGCCGCGGCGCCTGGTACGAGGTCCGGTTCACCCACGGGGCAGCCGATATGGGTGCTGCCGGGGGTGGCGGGCGCGGGCTCTCGATCTCGTTCGGCGACGGCGCCGCAAAGGCTGGTGGCGGCGCGCCTGGCGAGCTGTCGGTGGGAGGCAGGAAGGTGCCGCCCGAGGAGGTGGAGCCGGGCTGGAGCGTAAGGTCCAGCGCGGGCGGGTGGCTGGGAAGGCCATTAGTGGTCTGGTTCCGGGCCGGTCCCGAGGTGCGGCGCTGGGAGGACGGGGAGGTCGTCTCCGGCCACCGCGCCGTGGCGCTCCTCACGACCTCACCTGCCGCCGCGTGGCGCGACTTCATGCGCTCACCCTACGAGATCGGGGGCGGAGTCCTGGTCGCGCTCGGGATCGCCGGCGCCTTTATGGCGGTGATCTATGCCATCGTCGTCGGCCTGGCGGTGATTCAGATTCTGACCATCACAAGGTCCACCGCGCGCCTGACGCGCGGCTCGCGGGAGGTGGCGCGAGGCAATCTCGACCACCGGATTCCGGTAAAGCGGCGTGACCAGCTCGGCGACCTTGCGGTCTCGTTCAACAATATGGCCGAGTCGGTGCGCGAGATGCTCGCCGGAGTGGCGGAAAAGGAGCGGTTGGCGCGGGAGCTTGAGCTGGCACGGGAGATCCAGGAGGGCCTCCTGCCGCCCGCCGAGGCGCGCCACGGCGCCTTCGCGATCCACGCGCACTTCCGCCCGGAGGCGGCGGTCGGGGGCGACTACTTCGATGTCCTGCCACTCCCCGATCGCCTCATCGTGACCCTCGGCGATGTCGCCGGCCACGGGCTGTCCACCGGGTTGATGATGGCGATGGTGAAGTCAGCGGTGGCGGCGCTCGTCTTCGAGGGACGCCGCGGGCGGGAGCTGCTCGAGCGCCTCAACCGGGTGCTGCTGGAGCAGCCCCGGCGGCACCGCACGGCCACCCTCGTGATCGCCGAGCTCGACAACCTCTGTGGCGAGGTGGCGCTGACCAGCGCCGGCCATCCCCCGGCGTTCCTCGTGAGCCCCGGTGGCGATGTGACCGAGGCGCTCATCCCCGCTCTTCCGCTCGGGCACCCCTGGCCAGATCCGCCGGCCTCGACGAGGCTGGCATTTGCGCCCGGGAGCCGGCTGGTGCTCTACTCTGATGGCCTCGTCGAGGCGCTGAGCCAGAGCGGCTCGCCGCTCGGCTACGAGGCTCTGCGCACCTGCCTGTCGGAGCTCGCGCTGCTGCCCGGGCGCGAGCTGCTTCGCGGCTTGCTCAACAGGCTCGATCAGCACCTGGAGGGGAGCGCCCTGGCCGACGACCTCACGGTGCTGGTGGTGGAGCATCTCGCGCCATCCGCCTAGACGTCTGACAGTGGCAAGATGTGAACGAATGAGCGAAGTTTTCGAGTCGGGCACGGGGGTGGGGGACGGGCGGGCGGGTTTGCTGGGTGGGGTGTGGGGGAAACTGTCACCTGTCAACTGTCAACGCGAGGCTTCACCTCGTCGGTTTGAGGCGAAGCCCCGCCAGGAGCCTGTGCTAAGCTCGCCAAGCGCCGATTCACGCCAGGCCATACGCTGAGGGTGAAGGGCGCCAGCCGCCGCCGGCCCACAAGGCGGGATCCGGCCAGTGAAGGGAGTCCTTCCGGGTGAAGCTCGCCACCGCATTCCTCGCTCTATCTTTGGTGCTTCAACTGCTGGCGGCGGCGCAGGCGCTGCGCCTGGTCAAGGTCACCGGGCGCAAGCGCGCCTGGGTGCTGATCTCGCTCGCCCTGGTGCTGATGGCGGCCCGGCGTCTGGTCTCGCTGGTAGGCGGAAGCGCCGGTGCGGCCGCGCTGGTCACCGGCGGCGTGGTTGCGGAGGGGGTGGCGCTCGCCATCTCGGTGCTCCTGCTCGCCGGCATCAGCGGGATTGGCCGGGTCTTTCGCCAGGCCCGCGCCGATGCCGACGCCGTGAGGCAGCTTGCTCTCGAGCTGGAGCGCGAGGAGAGCCAGCACCGCTTCCTCGTCGACAACCTCCCGCTTGCCGTCGTGGTGCTTGTCGATGGCCTGATCGTCTACGCGAACCGGAGCTTCGGCGAGATCTTTGGGACGGACCCTCCGGAGGCATGCGGGATGCGCCTCGAGGAGCTGATCGTTGTCGGGCAGCGGGAAGAGCTGGGCGCCTGGCTGGCGGCGGCGTTCGCTGGAAACGCTGGCCGCAGCGAGTGGGAGATCCTCGGCCCGGAGAGGCGCAGCCGGTGGGTGGCGGCGCGCGGCCAGCCGGGCTCCTGGGAAGGCAAGGCGGCGCTCTTTGTGACCGCGGCGGACACCACCGAGTGGCAGGAGGCAACCCGCCGGCTGGAAGAGAGCGAGGCGCGCTTCCGGAGCCTCACCGAGACCGCCGCATGTGCCATCGTGATCTACCAGGGCCCACGGTTCGTCTATGTCAACACCGCTACTAGCGAGCTCACTGGCTACTCGGCCGAGGAGCTTCGCGAGATGGAGTTCTGGCAGGTCGTCCACCCCGACCACCGGGATCTGGTGCGGGAGCGGGGGCTGGCCAGGCAGCGGGGCGAGGAGCTGCCACGCCGCTACCAGTTCAAGATCCTCCGCAAGGACGGAGGGGCGCGGTGGACCGACTTCACCGCCGGGTTCCTGTTCTACCAGGGTCAGCCCGCGGGCATCGGGACCGCCTTCGACATCACCGAGCTCAAGCAGGCCGAGGTGGCACTGGTGGCCCACCGGGACCATCTCGAGGAGCTGGTCGAGGAGCGGACCAGGCGGCTCTCCGAGTCGGAGGAGACGTTCCGCGCGCTGGCGGAGAACTCCTACGACACGGTCATGCGTTTCGACCGGCACGGCCGGCACCTCTACGCCAATCCGGTCGTCGAGTCGCAGACCGGGATTCCGGCTGCCGAGTTCATCGGCAAGACACACGCGGAGCTTGGCTTTCCGCCGCACCTCGTGGCGCTCTGGGAGCCGGCGATCCGGCAGGTGTTCACGAGCGGCAAGGCGCACCGGATCGAGTTCGAGCTCCCCAGTCACATCTGGATCGACTGGTTGCTGATCCCGGAGCTGGATACCGCGGGCGAGGTCCACACGGTCATCACGACGGCGCGCGACATCACCGAGCGCAAGCGCGCCGAGGAGGAGCTGCGCCGCCACCGCGACCATCTCGAGGAGCTGGTCGCCGAGCGCACGGCCGAGCTGCAGCAGGCGCTGGACGCGCTGCAGGGCGAGGTCATCGAGCGCCGGCGCGTGGAGCTGGCGTTGCGCGAGAGCGAGGAGCGCTTTCGCAGTCTCTACGACAACGTCACCATCGGGCTCTACCGGACGACGCCGGATGGCCGCGTTCTGATGGCCAATCCTGCCCTGGTGCGAATGCTCGGTTTTTCCAGCTTCGCGGAGCTCGTGAAACGAAACCTCGAGACCGACGGCCCCTATGTCGACATCACGCGCGGCCAGTTCCGCGCCCTGATCGAGGAGCAGGGCGAAGTTCGCGGGTTCGAGTCGTCATGGTTGGCCGGCGACGGGGGCACGATCTACGTGCGAGAAAACGCCAAGGTGGTGCGCGATGACCAGGGGCTGCCGCTTTACTGCGAGGGGACGGTCGAGGACATCACGGTGCAGAAGGCGCTCGAGGAGCAGCTCCGCCAGGCGCAGCGACTGGAGGCCCTCGGCCAACTGGCGGGCGGCGTCGCGCACGATTTCAACAACGTGCTGATGGCCATTCTCGGCTCGGCGGAGCTGTTGGAGCGTGCGCTTCCGGCAGGCGACGCGGCGCGCGAGCTGCAAGTGATCGCGGGGGCGGTCAAGCGTGGGAGCACGCTCACGCGCGGCCTGCTCGCGTTTGCCCGGCGGCAGGTGCTCGAGCCGGTCGATCTCGACCTCGATGACGCGGTCCGGGATCTGCTGCCGTTGCTGCGCCGGCTGATCCCGGAGAACATTACGATCGACTTTTTGGCGAACCCTCAGCCGATCACGGTCCACGCCGACAAGGGCAGTCTCGACCAGGTGTTGCTCAACCTCTGCGTCAACGCCCGTGACGCGATGCCTGGGGGCGGGGCGATCACCATCGCGACCGGAGAGACCGAGCTGGGCGGTGCCGAGCAGCCGATGGACATGGCCGCGACCGCCGGGCGCTATGCAGTCTGCTCGTTCTCGGACACCGGCGTCGGCATGGACACGGCCACCCTTTCGCGCATCTTCGAGCCGTTCTTCACCACCAAGGGGCCTGGCGAAGGCACCGGCATGGGGCTTGCGTCCGTGTACGGAATCATCAAGCAGCACCACGGCTTGGTCCGGGTCGCCAGCGCGCCTGGCCGGGGCACCACCTTTCGCGTGCTCCTGCCGATCTCACAGCAGCCGGCGACCGCAACGCGAGTCAGGGTCGAGGCGCCTCTGCTCGGCGGCAAGGAGACGGTGCTGGTGGCGGAGGATGAGGCCGAGGTTCGCCACATCCTGGTCGAGGTACTTGGGGGGCTCGGCTACAAGGTGTTCGAGGCCGTCGATGGTCTCGCCGCGCTCGAGCTGCTGCGCCACGAGCGCGTGGATCTCGTGCTGACCGACGTGGTGATGCCGAGAATGGGCGGCTGGGAGCTACGCGAGGCCGCGCGCGAGGTCGCTCCGGACGCGCTCTTTCTCTTCTCCTCGGGCTACGCCCCTGAGGTGGTCGAAGGCGGGCAGCTCGCCAAAGCCGGCGCCGCATTCATCGCCAAGCCGTACGGCATCGAGGCGCTCGGCCGCAAGGTCCGCGAGGTGCTCGACAGCCGCGGGTGAAGGCCGCGAATAACGGCGCCGTGGGCCTGACGAGGCGCAGCAGGAAGGCCACGGGCCCAGGCTGTTGCCCGCCTCGCCATCCCTCTCGCTGCCCTCACGTTGGCAGGACGGTCAAAGTCCTCTCCCTGGCACCTATCCTGACGAGCCCTACGCGGCGAGGTGGCGAAGGATCTTGTGGATGGCGCGGGGCTCGGTGATGAACGCGACGATGCGCATCGGAGCGGCACAGCACATCGCCGCTGGTGGCGCTGCGCCAGTGAGCGCCGCGGTGGCCTTCAGGCTCCGTCCAGCCAGGCTTGGCAGCGCGCGGCGAGGTCCTCTAGGCGCTGCTGGTCCCATGCCTCGGCGATCGGCAGGTCGCGCCAAGTCGCAAGCGGCGAGGCGAGGAGGTCGCAGTAGGCTGCAAGGGCGTGGATGACCTGGAAGCGCTCGAACGGCGTCGCGGGCTCGCGGGCGAGCTGTGCCGCGGCGAGGCGCGCGAAGCTCTGGGTATCAGGGTACGCCAGGACCCACGGGTGCCAGAGGATTGCCAGCGCCTCGGCCGGCTTGCCGGCGGCGAGGCGGTCATCGGCCGCGGCGAGTACGGCCCGGAGGCGGCGCAGCGGCGGCTGG
>JAZDGE010000216.1:0-2179 GCA_043807175.1 Acidobacteriota bacterium | reverse complement strand
GTGGGTGGTGAAGGAGCACGCCGCCGTGACCGCCGCCACTACGATCGACCTCGACATGAGCCAGACCGTGGCCACCAAGAGCACCGCGGGGACGATGGTGCTGCCGGCGCGAACCGACAGCCCGATGCGGAAGTCGGCCCGGGGGCACATCACGGCCACGGAGTGGCAGGGCCACGGCTTCGTGTGGTTCGGCGCCACGACCACGACCAAGCCGAGCACCGACGGGTCGCGGGTCGAGTACACCGTTGATTGGGTGGAGCCGAGCAGCGCGCACCAGCCGGTGACCCAGTACATGCTCGTGATGCCGCGCAACATGAACCTGTACTCGGTCGTCATTCGCGAGGGCTACCCGCCCGGCGGGGAGCTCGACGCTGTGTTCATCGACACGCCCGAGATCACCGCCGCCCCCGATCCGTCGGCCGGCCAGGACCTCCACTCCGAGATCGCGTGGCGGGTGTACGACCCGGACGTGTGGATGCGGTGCTTCGTCGTCCGCGACAACGCGGTGGTGTGGTATTCGCTTTCGCCCCCGGCAGAGACCTCGCTGCGGCTGCCACGGGGGCCGTCGACGCTGGACGAGGCCGCGTTCCTGGGCGACGATTGGCTCGACGCCCAGTGCCAGGCCATCGATTGGAACCTGTCCACCGACTGGATCGAGCGCGGCGCGTCGACCGACGTCTTCCCCCTGGCCCGCCTGTAGACCAGCCGCCCCGCTAGAACTGCACGTCCTCGAAGCTGGGCTCCTCGGGCTTCTGGCCGGGCTTCGGGCCGGAGCCGGCCACGTGCGTGGTCGGCACCGTGCCGCGGCGGAAGGGGACCATGACCGAGCCGGGCGTGCCCGGCGGCACCAGCAGGCCGCTCTCGGGCATGGCGCGCACGAAGTAGATCCCGGGGGGCGCGTCGAAGTCGCGCGGGGCGCTCGGGGGGTGGGCCGCCTCCATGTAGCGCAGCCAGATCGGCAGCGCGAACTGGCCGCCTGTCACGTTGTGGGCGATCGGCTTGAAGTCGTCGCGCCCGACCCAGACGCCAGTGAGCCAGTCGGTCGTGAAGCCGATGAACCACGCGTCGCGGAAGCCGGTCGAGGTCCCGGTCTTGCCGGCGACCGGGCGCCCCAGCTCGCGGGCCTTCCGGCCCGTGCCGTACTCCACCACCCCCTTCATCAGGTCGGTGACGAGGTAGGCGACCTCGGCGGGGATGACCCGCTCGTGCGGCCGCTCCGTGGAGTGGTCCTCGACCACCTTGCCGTCGCGGGCCACCACCTTGAGCACGAAGAGCGGCGGCACCTTGAGCCCGCCGTTGGCGAAGGCGCTCTGCGCGAAGCAGACCTCCCACAGCGAGAAGTCCGGCGTCCCCACGCCGATGGAGATGTGGCGTGGCACCTGCGACTTGATGCCGACGCGGCGCATGAAGTCGATCACGTGGTCCACGCCGACGCGCCCCACGAGCTGCGCGGCGATGGTGTTGATCGACTTGGCGATGGCCAGCTTCAGGGTCATGGCGCCGTGGTAGCCGTAGTCGTAGTTCTTCGGTGACCAGGTGCCCGTGGCGGTGCGGAAGACCACCGGCGCGTCGTAGAGGACGGAGAGCTCGGTCAGGCCCTTGTCCATGGCCGCGCCGTAGATGAAGGGCTTGATGGCCGAGCCGATCTGGCGCTTGGCCTGCACCGCCCGGTTGAACTGGCTCAGCTGGTAGTCGTAACCGCCGACCATGGCCTTGACGTGCCCGGTGTGCGGGTCGACCGAGAGGAGCGCCGCCTGCACGCTCGGCCGCTGCGCGAGGATCGCCTGGTAGCGCACGGTGTAGATGGGGCGGCGGCGCTGCACGGTGCGCGGCTTCCCTTTCTTGCCGCGCGGCGGGATCACCACGGTCTCGCGCTTGAAGCCGCGCACCCACTGCTCCCCGAGGCGCACCGCCACCAGGTCGCCGACGGCGAGGCGGCGCTCCGGGGGCATCGGGCCGGGCGGCCGGGGACCCTTGGCGGCCTTGGCGGCGGCGGCCCTCGCGGCTGCAACCTTGGCGGCCTTGGCGGCGGCGGCCCTCGCGGCTGCAACCTTGGCGGCCTTGGCGGCCCTGGCGACCTTGGCCTCCTTGGCGGCCTGGGAGGCAGGCTTGCCGGGCGCGACCACGGGGCGCGACGCGGCGCCGCTTGCCGGCTGGCTGGCGGGCTCGGCGTCCTCCT
>JAZDGE010000215.1:0-2394 GCA_043807175.1 Acidobacteriota bacterium | reverse complement strand
GATCATGGCCACCCAGGCGAGCGCGATCACCTTCCTCTCGACGCCGGGCCAGGCCTACACGGACGGGCTGCGCTTCGTCCAGTTCTACCTCGGGCTGCCGCTGGCGATGATCGTCCTCTCGGTCACCGCGGTGCCCCTCTACTATCGCCTCAAGGTTTACACCGCATACGAGTTCCTCGAGCGCCGCTTCGACCCCAAGACGCGCACACTGGCGGCATCGCTCTTCCTCATCCAGCGCGGCCTCGCCACCGGGCTGACGATCTACGCTCCCTCGCTCATCCTCACGGTGGTCCTCGGCTGGGACCTCCACCTCACCATTGCGATCATCGGCGTCGCGGTCGTGTTCTACACCACCGCCGGCGGCACCCGGGCGGTGAGCCGCACTCACGTGCTGCAGGCCGGCATCATCCTCGCCGGCACGGCGGCGGCATTTGCGGTCTTGGTGGCGTCACTGCCGGACGGCATCTCGCTCCTCGATGCCGCCCGCGTCGCCGGCAAGGCCGGCAAGCTGGCGGCGATCGACCTCTCGTTCAACCTCAATGATCGCTACACCCTGTGGTCTGGGCTGCTGGGAGGCTTCTTCCTGGCGCTCTCGTATTTTGGCGCCGACCAGTCACAGGTGCAGCGCTACCTGACCGGAAGCGCTGTGGCGGAGAGCCGGATGGGCCTGCTCGCGAATGGTGTCCTCAAGGTGCCGATGCAGCTCGCGATCCTGCTTGTCGGCGTGATGGTGTTCGCCTTCTACCAGCTTCACTCGCCGCCGCTCTTCTTCAACCCTGCCGAGGTGGCGAAGGCGCGCACCGGCGCCCGGGCGAGCTGGGATTCGCTCGAAGCTCGGCACGCCGAGGCGGCGGCGATCCGGGCCGCCCGCGCCCGCGAGCTGGCGGTGGCGCTGCGTAGTGAGGACGCCCCCCGGCGCGAGGGCGCCGAGCGGGCCTGGGCTGCCGCCAGCTCGCAGGTGGCGGTCGTCCGCACCGAGGCCATCGGCCTCATCCAGGCTGCCGATCCTGCCGCCAATCCCAGCGACACCAACTATGTCTTTCTCTCCTTCGTCGTCGGCCACCTGCCGGCGGGCCTGCTCGGGTTGATGCTGGCGGCGGTGTTCGCGGCGGCGATGAACTCCTCCTCGGCCGAGCTCAACGCGCTCGCCTCGACGACCGTGGTGGACGTCTACCGGCGCCACCTGCGGCCGGTCGCGAGCGAGCGGCACTATGTCATGGTGTCGCGGTTCGCGACCGCGGCCTGGGGCGCCTTTGCCGTCGCCTTCGCGGAGTCGGCGAGCCGGCTGGGCTCGCTGGTGGAGGCGGTCAACATCCTGGGCTCGATCTTCTACGGCACGATTCTCGGCATCTTCCTGGTGGCGTTCTACGAGCGGCGGGTGTCCGGCACCGCGACCTTTGTCGCGGCGGTGATCGCGGAGGCGGCGGTCGTCGCCTGCTTCCTCTTCACTCCGATCTCGTTCCTCTGGTACAACGTGGTCGGCTGCCTGGCCGTGGTCGGCCTCGCGCCAGTTCTTGACCTCGTCCGCCGCCGCCGGCCGAGCCAGCGATGACCCCCGCCACGCCGGCGAAACGAGGGCGGCCCGTTGCCAGGCCGCCCGTTTCTTTCCCGCATTGCTTTCGGTCTATTTCGAGCCACGAACCACGAGCCACGATCCACGACCGGCTGACTTGCCGTCGCGATCCTGGTCGCTGCGCTCGACCTACTTGGCGCCTGACCACTCCGCAATTGCGAGCTCGGCGGGGGCGATGTCGGCCGGTGGCTGCGCCTTCAAACCGATCTCGATCGCCTGCTTCGCCAGCGCGATGGCCTCGGCCTTCTTGCCCATGGCGGCGAGCAGCTTCGCCTTGGTGAGGTGGTTGTAGTAGGTCGGGCCGAGTGAGATGGCCTTGTCGGCCCAGCCCAGCGCCTCCTCGAGGTTGATCTTGTTGTCGGCGCAGAAGGCGGCGGCGCGCAGCGGAGTGCGGGCGTCGTCCGGCTTGGCCTCGGCGATCGCCTTGCGGGCATCGGCCAGGACCTTGTTGATCACGTCGACCTTGATGGTAAAGCCCAGCGCCAGCTTCTCCCAGGCCAGTTGGACCTCAGTGCCGTCGATGGTGGTATTGGGGAGGGTGAAGGTCATGCGCTCGGTGAAGGGCGCCTCCCGGGGCGTCACCTTGACCCGCGGGGCGTCCTCTTCTTGCTTGTACTCGTAGGCGCCCCACAGCTTGGCCCCGCGGCTGAAGATCAACGTCCACTCCTGCTTGCCGGGAATGGTGAACAGGCCGTAGGTGCCGGCCGCGAGCGGCTTGCCCTCGACACTGACGTCGGTCGAGAAGGTGATCGTCGTGGCTTCATTGGCGCCGGTGCGCCAGACCTCGTCGTAGGGAACCAGGCCGCCCCAAATCACCCGGC
>JAZDGE010000214.1:0-2243 GCA_043807175.1 Acidobacteriota bacterium | reverse complement strand
CACGATGGCGATGGCGGGGAGTGGCCTGGGGCTCGGGGCGCTGCGGCGCTGGCGGACCGCGAGGCGGAGGGCGGCCAGGTAGCCTATGGTGCTGAGCCAGAGGACCGTCGAGGCGGTCAGGAAGAGTACGAGCACCACGGTCATGCTCGAGGTCCCTCCCGCTCGTTGGTCGCCCGCTCCTCGTCTGACCCGCTTGATACGGGCAGAAGGCCGGGGCGCTCCAAGGCTCTGCTGGTGAGGCGTGCCATTCCGATTCCGGCCAGCACCGCGACGATCGGCATAATCGGAACGCGGAAGCGGGCGAGGGCGTGGGGACCGCCGGAGAGAGCGACGAAGTAGACGGCAAGACCTGCCAGGAGCAGGGCCGCCCGAGGATTGCTTCGGAGCCCTCGCGCGAGGCCGAGACCGGCGAGCAGGAGGTAGGCGAGGCTGAGAGCTCCGAGACCGGCCGCGATGAGCGGAACGCTCGGGGGAAGAGAGCCGAGCCGGCGGAGCGCTGCGCCCAGACCGCCCTCAGCGGCTGCGCTCCACAGGCCCAGGGGAGGCCGCCCAAAGAGGCGCCAAACGCCCGGCACGCCGGGATCGAGCAGGGTCACGGGGATGCCCCGAAGGTAGCTTTTGAGGAACGCAACCGGTGCGGCGCCGAGGGCCTCGAGCCCACGCCGCCGCATGACCCTGAAGGTCTCGGGCGGCAGTGTCGCGCCGGGAACGTCCAGGGCGCCCAAGTCCTTGAGCTGGCGTTTGCGAGCTACGCCGTAACTGACCCCCTCCTGCCCGGCGCGGACCGACCCACCGACCAGCACGTAAAGGGCGCGGTCGAGGTGGGTCGAGAATCCCCAGTAGCCGGCCACGAGACCGTTCCTGACATGCCAGGCGGCGAGAGTGGCCGCAGCAACGACGAGGAAGACGAAGGCATGGCGGAGTGCGCGCCGCCTTTCCCGGTCGAGCAAGCTCATGCAGGCGAGCAGGAGGGAGCAGCAAAATGGCAGGAAGTAGGCGATCGCTCGAACGTAGGCCACGGCCGCGGTTGCCACGCCGGCGGCGGCGGCACGACCATAGCTGGGCTGCGCGAGGTGCCGCAGCAGCAACCAGACCGCGACGGCCACTGCTGCGGCGGCCAACGTCTCCGACAGGACCATGGCGGAGAAGAGGAGAAGCTGGGGCTCCACCGCGCACGCGAGCGCGGCCCACGCTGCGGCGCGCGAGTCGTCTGACACGAGCAAGGCGCTGCGCCACACCAGGTACACGGTCAGGGTCCCGATGAGTGCCTGGAGCCCGAGAGTGACGGTAATCGGTACGCCGAAGAGAAGCCCGATGGCCAGCAGGGACGGAAAGCCCGGCGGACGGAAGAGCTCAGGGCCCCCAGGGCCGGCCAGGCGGCCGCTGGACACCAACCCGGTGGCGGGCGTCAGGTAGCCCGCGGTGTCCGGTGCGACGAAGACCTCCGGCCGCCCGACGGTGAACCAGACGACTGCCGGCAACGCCAGGCGCAACAGCAGGGCGGCGATCAGGATCAACAGGAGCCGGCCCTCGGCGCTCGAGAGCCGGTCCCACGCGGGGAAGCGACGGGCACGCGCGAGCATCGGGCCGCATTCTCCCATGCGCGCGCTCGACGCACACGCGCTGTCGGACACTGGGCGAGCTCCCGCGGCGGAAAGCGGTGTCGTGGTATCGAGCGCGCCGGTGGTGGGCGATCACCCGAAATCGGTGTGCTCGGTGCGGGTGATGATCTCGTCCTGCAGCTCGAGTGAGAGGTCGCAGAAGTAGTCGGAGTAGCCGGCGACCCGGACAATCAGACCGCGGTGGGCGTCGGGATCGGCCTGTGCCTGGCGCAGCGTGTCCGCCGTCACGACGTTGAACTGGACATGGTGACCGTCGGCCTTGAAATAGCTGCGCACGAGGTGGGCGAGGCGGTCGATCCCTTCCTCACCGGCGAGCAGCGAGGGCGAGAGCTTCATGTTGAGCAGGGTGCCGCCGGTCTTGATGTGGTCCATCTTGGCGGCCGAGCAGAACACCGCGGTGGGGCCGCGGCGGTCGGCGCCCTGCACCGGCGAGATCCCCTCCGACAGCGGCATGCCGGCGCGCCGGCCATCCGGCGTGGCGCCGCACACCGAGCCGAAGTAGACATGGCAGGTGGTCGGCAGCATCTCGAGGCGGTAGGCGCCGCCCTTGGTGTTGGGCCGGCCGTCGATTGCCGCGAACGCCGCGCGGAAGACGCGCACCATGAGCTCGTCGGCGGCATC
>JAZDGE010000213.1:0-4156 GCA_043807175.1 Acidobacteriota bacterium | reverse complement strand
CCCGACCTCGGCGCCGGCGGGATCAGCCTTCTCGTCATCGACGCCGACACCCCGGGGCTGCGCGTCGCCCGCCGCCTGGCGAAGCTCGGCTGGCACAGCTCCGACACCGCGGAGCTGGCGTTCGAGGACGCCCGGGTGGGTGTCGACCGCCTCATCGGCGAGGAGAACATGGGGTTCTACTACCTCATGGAGGCCTTCCAGCTCGAACGCCTGGTCGGCGCCGCGATGGCGGTCGGCTCGGCCGATCTCTGTCTCGCCGAGACGCTCGCCTACATGAAGCAGCGGCGCGCCTTCGGCCACCCGCTGACGCGTTTTCAGGCGCTCACCCACCGTCTCGCCGAGCTTGCCGCCCGGCTCGAGGCCGCGCGCCAGCTCAACTACCAGGCCGCCTGGCTGCTCGAGCAGGGGGAAGGAGCGACCCGCGAGTGCTCGATGGCCAAGCTCCTCGCCACCGAGCTTGCCAAGCAGGTTGCCGACCACTGCCTGCAGTGCTTCGGTGGCTATGGGCTGATGGAGGAGTACCCGCTGGCGCGCTTCTATCGCGACGTGCGAGCCGGCACGATCGTGGCCGGCACCTCGGAGGTCATGCGCGAGATCATCGCCCGCATCATGGTCGAGGGCGAGGGACCAGCTCCGGTCGCCGAGCGGCCGGCGGTCCCGGCGACCTCACCCCCGGCAGGCGATGCGCGGGCGGCAGCGGCGCCACCCGCGCCGGCCACGCCGGCGGCGCCTGTCGAGGTTATTCCGCACACGGTGGAGGGCCTGATGCGCTCGCTGCCGCGCCGCCTGCGCCCGGAGAAAACCGTGGGATTGCACGCGTGCTTCCATCTCAAGCTGCGCGGTGCAGAGATGTCGGAGTGGACGGTGAGGATCGAGGAGGAGCGCTGCGAGGTTGCCACCGGCCTTGGCGGCCGGCCCGACTGCGTGATCGAGATGAAGGAAGACACCTATGTCGGGATCGAGACCGGTGCGATCAACCCCCAGGTGGCGTTTATGATGGGCAAGGTGAAGGTGTCGAACATCGCGGAGATGATGCGCTTTGTGAAGGCGTTTCGCCCGCTGGGGATGGGCGGCCGATAGCCTATGGCTGACGGCCTTTGGCCCATGGCCGATGGCCTATGGCCAATACCCAATACCCCCCGTACCCAAGAGCATACGGGCATTGACGATGGCGCTTGGCTGCTGGTCGACTACCATTCGCTGCGCGCCCGCGGCCCACCTTGATGCCAAGCGTCATGGGCTGGATATTCTACGCTCAAGGCTATTGGCCATAGTCTGTCGGGGTGGGCTAACGCCCATGGGCTGGTGCTTCCGGGCTCTTGGCCAAGGGCCACAGGCTATTGCCACTAGGGTATTAGCTATGGGCCATGGGCCATGGGCCATGGGCCATTCGGCCCGGCGGTAGCGCAGGGAGGGACCGAAAATGACAGGCGCAGAAGAAAGGGGCGATCATGCTCCCCTGGCTGGGGTCATCGTGCTCGATGCCTCACGCATGCTGCCGGGGGCGGTGCTGGTGCGCATGCTGGCCGATCTCGGTGCGCGCGTGATCAAGATCGAGGATCCTGGGGGGGGCGACCCGCTGCGCCACACGCCACCACTGGTGAACGGGGTTGGCGCCGGCTTCTGCGCCTTCTTTCGCGGCTGCGAGTCGGTCGCGCTCGACCTGCAGGACCCCGCCGGCGCAGCGTCGCTTCGCCGCCTCAGCCGCCATGCCGACGTGCTCATCGAGAGCTTTCGACCCGGCACGCTCGAGTCTTGGGGGCTGGACGCCCGGCGCCTCGCCGAGGCAAACCCCGCCCTCATCCTCTGCTCCCTCTCCGGCTTCGGCCAGCAAGGCGCCTGGCGGCGGCGCGCCGCCCACGACCTCAACTTCGCCGCCCAATCAGGCCTGCTCGACCTCTTCGGCAGCCCCGAGGTTCCCCGTGTGCAGGCCGTCGACGTCACGGCGGGGCTCCTTGCCGCCTCCGGCATCCTCGCCGCCCTGCTGCGGCGCGCACGAACTGGCCGCGGGATCCACCTCGATCAGCCACTCGCCGCCGCGCCGCTGCCTTTCCTCACCTGGGCCTGGGCCGACGCGGCCGCGGGGGGCGGCGGTGCCGACGAGGGGATCCTCGCCGGTAAGTGCCCCGCCTATCACGTCTATTCCTGTGCCGACGGCAGGCGGGTGGCGCTCGGGGCGATCGAGCCCAAGTTCTGGAACGAGGTCACCGCGCTGCTCGGGCTTCCCGAGCTTGCCGGCGCCGGCCTCGACCTCGGCGAGGTGGGAGTGCAGGCCGCCGCAAGAGTGGCAAGCCGGCTGGCGACCCAGCCGGCCTCGCACTGGCTCGCGCTCGCATCCGAGCGGGGCCTGCCCCTGACGCTCGTGAGCTCGGCCGGTGAGGCTCGCCTCGACCCCTACTTCGCCGAGGCCGGCCTCCTCGAGGAGACCCCGACGCCAGGCGGCCAGCACCTCACGACGCCGGCGCCTTACTTGCCTACGCTCGGACGCACGCCGGGCCGGCCCGCGCCCCGCCTCGGCGAGCACACCGCGAGGGTCCTGAAGGAGCTTGGCGGCGTCCAAGGGTAGAGAGATGCGGGCTCCGGGCTCTAGGCTCCGGGCCCTGGCCCCCTCCCGCCCGAAGGCTTTTGCACAGGGACCCGCACTTCTCATTCGCGTCGGGTCGCCAACCGCGGTGAGCAGGCTGAGCCCGAGAACGCTATTTGGCCCTGGCTTCCGGGCTGATTCACGCGGCAGAAGCGCGCCACTGGCCCGCGAAATCGAGCGTCGCGCGAGAACCGGGGCACATCCCCGGTCCCCGGTCCCCGGTGTTTCACCTACCGCTGGCAGCGCGGACAGTAGAAGAGTGAGCGGCCGCCGACCGCGCGACGACTGATCGCCTGGCCACAGACCGTGCACGGCAGCCCGGCGCGCCCGTAGACGGCGAGCTGCACGGCGAACGTACCCAACTCGCCGTTGGCGCTGGCGAAACCACCGTCGGCCAGGGTGGTCCCGCCGGCGGCGATGGCGTCGAGCAGCACCTCGCGCACCGCTGCCGCGAGGCTAGCGATGCGCTGCCGCGAGATTTTCGAGGCCCGGCGCAGGGGGTGAACTCGCGCCCGATACAAGGCCTCGCTGGCGTAAATGTTCCCCACCCCCGAGATCACCGACTGGTCGAGCAGCAGGTCGCGAATCGCCCGGCGCGAGCGGCGCGCCGCTGCGAGCAGGGCGGGGGTGATCTCCTCGTGAATCGGATCGGGCCCGAGCCCGGCCAGCGGCTCAAAGGTGGCCAACTCTCCTGCGTCGAGCACCGACGCCATCCCGAAGCGGCGAGGGTCGACGAAGCGCAGCTCCAGATTGCCGGCGAGAAAGAGGCGCAGATGGGTGTGTGGCGCCACCTCCGCGCCCGCGGCCAGGAACACCACCCGGCCCGACATTCCGAGGTGAAACACCGCAACCGTGGCGCCGGCATGTGCGAGCAGGTACTTGCCGCGACGCTCGACCCGCGAGAAGGTTGCCCCGGCAACCTGAGACCAGTCCTCTGGCACGAGGTCCGTGCGCAGGCGGACCTTTTCGGCCACAACCTTCTCGACGACGCGCCCGGCAAGGTGCAGGGCGAGATACTGGCGAATGGTCTCGACCTCGGGCAGCTCCGGCATGGCCGGCCACGATAGCACGACGGTGTTCCGGGCTCCGGGCTCCGGGCTCCGGGCTCCGGGCTCCGGAAAGGAAACTGGCACTCGGGTCGGGAATTCCCTGCCGGCGGCACTGGGCCCCGAACCCCCGCCTTCCGGGTGGGCAGGCCGGACCCATTCAGCGGGCGGATAAACACACGACCGGGCGGGCGCGTATTAAGAGGCGAGCCTGATTCTCCTCCTCCTCCTTGCACCCGGCGCCGCCAAAAGCGGCGCCGCGGTGCGTGTGGACCCCCGTCCCCTCCCCCAGCCTTCAGCAGTCAGTCTTCGCCTCTCAGCAGCCCCAGTCGGCTCAACACCCACAGTCAGCTCGGGCAGGACTCCGACTCCCGCCTAGCCCGTTCGATCCCTCGCCGGCACCATTGGGTTTGGGTGCGGCTCTTTTGCGTTTCTCGGAGGGTGAGTCCTGTCAGTGAGATCGCTGGGGGCCGGGGGTGTTGGACGTGGCCGGGTTGGGGAGATAACCCGGGGCGTGGGGCATAGG
>JAZDGE010000212.1:0-13248 GCA_043807175.1 Acidobacteriota bacterium | reverse complement strand
ACCGCCCATGCGCCCGAATTGGAAATCTGACTCATTCGTTCTGATCTTGCCAGCGGCAGGCGGCTACCGGCGATCCTTCACCGCCGCCGCCGCTTCCCGATCGAGCTCGCGACGCTTGATGGTCTCGCGCTTGTCGTAGAGCTTCTTGCCCTTGGCCAGCGCGAGCTCGATCTTGATCCAGTTGCCCTCGGCGCCGATGGCGAGCGGGATGACCGTCAACCCCTTCTCGAACACCTTGCTCGCCAGCCGCCGAATCTCGCGGGCGTGCATGAGAAGCTTGCGGCGCCGCACCGGGTCGTGGTTGGCGTAGCCACCGTGGTGGTAGGGCGCGATGTGCACCTCGACCAGGTAGGCCTCGCCCCCCTCGAACGCAACATGGCCGTCAAGAAAGCTGACCCGCCCTTCGCGCACCGACTTGACCTCGCTGCCGGTGAGCACCAGCCCGGCGGTGAAACGCTCGAGCAGCTCGTACTCGAAGCGGGCGCGCCGATTGACCGCCAGCGCCTTCACGTGCGGACGGCTTCTTCCAGCACGCCAACCAGCTCGGGATCGAACTGCCTGCCGGCCTCCCCGCGAATCGTCTCAAGAGCGGCGCTGCGAACGCTTGGGCGCTTGTATGAGGACGAGGAGGTGAGCACGTCCCAGACCTCGGCGAGATGGATGATGCGGCTGGCGAGCGGGATGCTCCGACCGCTCAGGCGCTGCGGGTAGCCGGTGCCGTCCCAGCGCTCATGGTGATGGCGGATCGCGGCGGCGAGATCGCCAGGAAAGACGATGCTCTCGACGATGCGCGCCCCGACCACGGGGTGGCGGACGAAGATGCGGCGCTCGGCCTCGCCGGCGCGCTCGACGCGGTAGAGGCGTGCGTAGTCGAGCTCGCGCATCCCCACGTCGTGGAGGAAGCCGGCAAGGGTGACGAGCTCCTCGTCCTCATCGCTGCAGTGGATGAGTCCCGCCATCCGCTGGGCAATCTCCGAAACCGTCTGGGAGTGCTGCCGCAGGTGGGGATAGCTCTGTTCACCCGGCTCCAGCAACGCGCGCGCCGCATTACGGGCGGCCCGGCGGTAGTTGCGCAGCAGCACGGACTGGGCGGCGACCCGCCGGGCGGCGGCGAGGACAGTCTCGCCCGCTGCAGAGCCCGCCGGTGAGACGACCGACAGGACGATCCAGACAGGCGGTCCAGGGTGCAGCACCGCGGTTCGGATCTCCTCGCGCCGCCGCTCTGCGCCGCCGCCCTCCTCCTCCGACCACCCCCAACGGCTGGGGGGCGGGAGGCGCAGGCCCAGCTCATGCAGATGCAAAGCCTGGTGGGTGGCGAGCGCCTCGCGCTCCTGCTGCTCGAGGGGATAGCCCGAGAGCACGATGGTGCGGACAGCGCTGCCGTCGGTGATCGTGAGCCCGAGCGCGCCGACTGCCGGCGCGCGCGCGCTCAGGCGCAAGAAGGCGGTGAGCTCCTCGATGTTCTGCCGCGCCAGAAGCTGAAGCGATCCTTCACCAGCGGCCACCGCTGGCGTCGGCGCGGCAGGCATGGGCGGGGCCGCGGCAGCCGCCGGATGGCTCGGCGGGCCGTACAGGCCGCGTTCCTTGATCAGCCCCTCGAGGCCGGCGCCGATCGAGCGCGCGAGGTCCAGATCCTCGGCCGCCCAGGGGAGCCGGCGGGCCTTGTCGCGTGCATCGATGAAGCCGACCAGCCGGTCGGCGAGGGTGAGTGGGACGGTCAGCAGACGGGCCGTTCCCGCCCCTTCGAGAAGCCGCGTGAGTGAGGCATCCTCGGCCGGGTCGTTGAGGTAGGCCGGCGAGGTCCGGTGACGGCGAATCCAGTCCCAGTAGGGGTGGCCAGCTCGGATCTCGGTGGTGAGCGTGTCGCGGCGCCCAAATCCGTACTGCGTGACGAGCTCGAAATTTCCTTCACCGCCGCTCAAGTAAAGCGCGGCTTTGGTCGCTCCAAGCTCCTCCAGGCAGCGGAAAAGAATCTCCTTGGCCCGCCGATCGCACTCCTCATCCCAGCCTGCTAGCACCCTCTACCTCCGCCGAGGAAGTTAGCGAGGCTTCGCCTCAAACCGACGAGGCGAAGCCTCCCGTTGACAGTTGACAGTTGACAGTTGACAGTTGACAGTTGACAGTTTCCCCCACACCCCACCCAGCAAACCCACCCGCCCGTCCCCCACCCTCTCGCGCGACGCGAAAACTTGGCTCATTCGTTCACATCCTGCCCCGGTGGCAAGTCTAGCACCGGTGTGGCGCCACAACCACAGGAGCGGCGCCGCTGGACCACAGGGAGCCTCTCAGGATCGCCTCGTGGGCGGCTGTGTGCTGGCACGCGGCTTGCTGCCTTCGGCGCGGGAGGAGTGGCATGGCCTGGCAGAAGACACTGGGACGCGCGGTGACGACCGAGGGGGTGGGAATTCACCGCGGCGAGCATGTGCACCTGCGCCTCCGACCGGCTCCCGTTGGAACCGGCATTGTCTTCGTCCGCAGCGACCTCGGGGTGGCAATCTCGGCGCGCGCCGAGAACACCCGGGATCTCGCCTATGCCACCACCCTGGCAGTGCGGGGCGTCGAGGTCGGTACCGTCGAGCATCTGCTGGCGGCGCTCACCGGCATGGGAGTCACCAATGTGTTCGTCGATATCGATGGCGCCGAGGTGCCGATTCTGGATGGCTCGGCGCTTCCCTTCGTCCAGTTGCTGCAGCAGGCCGGGGTCGTCGACCAGCGGGTGAGCCTTCCCGAGGTCCGGGTCCACGAGGCGGTGCGAGTCGGTGACGGCGACCGCTGGGTGGCCCTGGAGCCGGCGAGTGACCTCACGGTTGACTACTCGGTTCGCTACGACTCGCTGGCAGTGGGCGGGCAGCGATTTGCCGGCCGACTGACGCCCGGGCGCTTCGCGTCGGCGATTGCGCCCGCACGGACCTTTGGCTTTCTCAACGAGGTCGCGGCTCTGCGGAGCAAGGGGCTGGGCAAGGGCGGCACGCTCGATAACTGCGTGGTCGTCGATGGCGAGCGGATCCTGTCCGGCAGGCTGCGGTTCGGTGATGAGTTCGTGCGTCACAAGGTGCTTGACCTGCTGGGCGACCTTGCCCTGCTCGAATACCCACTCCGTGCCAGGGTCGTGGCCCACAAGGCTGGCCATGCGCTTCATGTCGCCGTGGTGCAGGAGCTCCTCGCCCATCCCGAGCGCTGGGAGCTGGTCGAGCCGGACCGCGTGGCGCCCTTTACCGTGCACCCCTACTTCGGCGAGCTGGAAGCCTCGCTCGCCCTCGCCGGGTAGGTACAGCCCTTGGCCTTTGGCCCATAGCCTTTGGCAGAACCCCCGAGTGTCAGGCTGGGGTGCAGGGTGTGCCGGTGAGTCCTCGAGGTCAAGGAGTTCCATGTGGGTGTTCGCCCCGCCGCTTGGTTGAGCAAATTGCCGGGTATCCGGTCGGTGCCAAAGGCCATCGGCCATAGGCCATAGGCCCGAGGAACGTGCGGGAGTGTGTACTGCCGTTTGCGAGCGACTCGCGCGGATAGGTGTGGTAAAGTCGCCACAGTATGTTGATCTGCGCCCTCCTGCTTGCGGCCCTCGCGACCCCCGAGCTCGGGGTCACGCTCTCGCCGGCGCCGGGCCGGCTCGTCGTCCAACTCGCTGTTGAGCAGGAGCTCCCCGACGAATGGAGCCACGCCCTGGGCGCTGGCGCGCCGGTGAGCATCACCTACCGCCTGCGGCTGTTTCGCAACCGGCGTTGGCTTTGGGACCAGCGTCTCGCGAGTCATGAGCTGGTGGTGCGGGCCGAGCGCGACCCGGTTACCGGGGTGTTCTCGCTGGTCGCGGAGCTGGATGGCGACATCCTGGCTTCCGGCCAGGCTGCCAGCCTCGAGGAGGCGGTGCACTGGGTCACGCACCCCCCCTCCGCCGAGGTACCGGTGCCGCTTCGCCACGAGCCCCTGTGGCTGGTGGCGCGGGCCGAGTTTCTGACTCGCTACAAGCTCCTCGTCATTCCCTCGACCGTTGGCACCGGCTGGGTGACGCGCGCGGTGCCTGAGGCGCCATGAGGCGCTGGCAGCGGGCCTGGTACCGCTACCGCCGGCAAAACCGCTTTCTCATCGGCCTCTATCTCGGTCTCTTCCTGCTCTCCGGCGCAGCGTTTCTTCTTTTCACGGTGATGCGCCGCCTGCCCCCCGAAGAGCTGACCAACCGGGTGCTGACGTTTCTCCTGTGGTGGTTTGACCTCACCCTGATTGCGATTCTGCTCTTTGTGCTCGCGCGCAACTTCATCAAGCTCGCGCTCGAGCGCCACTACGGCCTGCTCGGCTCGCGCTTTCGCACCAAGCTTTTGCTCTCCTACCTGGTGCTGATCCTGATTCCGACCACGCTGCTGTTCTTTCTTTCGGCTTCGCTGCTTTCGGATGCCGCGGCGTCGTGGTTCTCGGCGCCGGTCGAGGGAATGGCGCGGGCCGGCGCGCGGATGGCCGAGGGTCTGCGCGAGGAGAGCGAGGCGAGGCTGCAGCGCGTCGCCTCGACGCTCGCCCGCGAGCTGGCGCGCTTCGGCAGCGACCGGGAGAAGATCGACCAGCTCGAGCGCCTCCACACCCTGCTTGGAAACCATTTCACCGGCTTGTTCCGCGACGGCGTGGCCATGGCCGAGCTGGTCGATCCGCGACAGCGGCTGCTGGCGCGCCTGCCCCCTGTCGACGCCGCCATTCTCGCCCGCGAGCGGGCGCAGCGCGAGCGCTTTGGCGGTACGGTGGTGGTGCGGGCATGGGAGGCCCTGCCAGACGGCTCCCTGGTGGTGGTGGGCGAGGCGCTGCCGGTGGCGGTGATCTCGGAGCAGGCAAAGCTCGCCACCGCCGCGGCTGCCTACGAGCGCGTGAAGCTCGAACGCCCCACGGTTACCGCCACGGTGGTGCTGGGCTTTGGGGCGCTTGCCCTGGTCATCATCTTCACCGCGATGTGGCTCGGCCTGCACCTGTCGCGGCGCTTCACCGAGCCGTTGCTCGCTCTCGTCGCCACCACCCAGCGGGTGGCGGCGGGCGACACCCTGGCCGAGGTGCCGCTCGCGGCCGAGGATGAGGTTGGGTTGTTGCTCTCCTCGTTCAACGCGATGGTACGTCGCCTGCGCGAGCAGGAGGAGGAGCTGCGCGCCACCGTTCGCCGTCTGGACACGGTCCTGGGCGCCGTTCGCACGGGCGTGCTGACGCTCGATGCCGAGCGGCGCGAGGTGACCGGAAACCCTGCCGCAGCGGCGCTGCTGGGCTTGCCCACGCTGGCCACCGGCCTTTCGCTGGCCGATCTTCGTGATGCTGGCCTTGCCAAGCTGGCAGAGACGATCACCATGGCCGAGGGTCCGGTGCGCGGGTCCCTGACGGTCTATCCCGGCGGTGTTCCGCGGGCGCTCGAGGTGGCGGTGGTGCCGCTCGGCGACGCCGAGGCGCCCGGCGGCTGGCTGGTCGCGCTGGAAGATCTCACACAACTGCTGCGTGCCCAGCGTCAGGCGGCATGGAGCGAGGCAGCGCGGAGAATCGCGCACCAGATCAAGAACCCCCTCACCCCGATTCGTCTTGCCGCGGAACGAATGGCGCGGCATGTGGAGCGGGGAGCCGATGACCTCGGCGTGGTCGTACCCCAGAGCTGCCGCGCGATCGTCGAGCATGTGCAGGCGATGCAGGAGATGGTGGACTCGTTCTCGCGCTATGCCAAGCTGCCCCCGGTGACGCGCCGGCCGGTGAAAATCGCCGAGCTGGTGACGCGGGTCGCGGCGCTCTATGACGGGATGCGGCCTGGCCTTGCGGTGCGCGTCCTTGACGAGGTCGGCGAGCGCGAGGCGTTGCTCGACCCGGAGCAGTTCCGCCAGGTGCTCACCAATCTGCTCGACAACGCCGTCGAGGCCTCGCCGCCTGGCGCCGCGATCACCGTTTGCGTGCGCGAGGACGGGGCGAGTATCGAGGTGGCCGTCGCCGATTGCGGGCCGGGCCTGGACATCGACGATGCCGAGCTGCTCTTTCAGCCTTTCTACTCGACCAAGGGAAGGGGCTCCGGAGTGGGCCTCGCCGTGGTGCAGCGAATCGTCACCGACCACGGCGGGACCGTGCGTCTGGAGCCCAACTCGCCTACTGGAGTGCGCGCGTTGGTGCGAATTCCGTTGGAGGAGCGGTGAGTCACGCCAATCTCCTGGTGGTCGACGACGAGCGCGGAATCCGCGAGCAACTGGACGGCATTCTGCGCGACGAGGGTTTCGCTGTGACCACTGTCGGCAGCGGCGAGGAGGCCCTCGCGGCAGTCTCCCGCGAGCTCTTCGACCTCATCCTGCTCGACATCCTGCTTCCTGGCATGGATGGTATCGAGGTGCTGCGGCAACTGCGCGCGGCCGGGCACCGGGCGCCGGTGGTGGTGATCTCGGGCCACGCCAGCGCCGAGCTGGCGGTGCGGGCAGTTCGCGAAGGTGCAGCGGATTTCATGGAGAAGCCGCTTGGCCTTGAGCGGGTGCTGGTCACCGTCCGCAACGCCTTGACGCAGGCTCGGCTGCAGGAGCGGCTCGCGGCGGTGCACGAGAGTGAGCCGGTTCTGACCGGGGTCTCGCCCGCGATCGTCGAGCTGAGGCGCCAGATCCTGCTTGCCGCTCCCACCGACTCACGGGTGTTGATCACGGGGCCTAACGGATCGGGCAAGGAGGTCGTGGCCGGCTTGCTGCATCGCCACTCGCGGCGTGCCGCCGGGCCTTTTGTCGCGCTCAACTGCGCTGCCATTCCCTCCGAGCTGATCGAGAGCGAGCTCTTTGGCCACTTGAAGGGGGCCTTTACCGGCGCCGTCGAGGCCAAGCGCGGGAAGTTCGAGCTCGCCGATGGTGGCACCCTGTTTCTCGACGAGATCGGGGACATGAGCCTGCTTACCCAGGCCAAGGTGCTGCGGGTGCTCCAGGAGTCGCGCTTCACCCGCCTCGGCGGGGCGCAAGAGGTGCGCGTCGATGTCCGGGTCATCGCGGCGACCAACATGGACCTCGAGCAGGAGATCGCCGCCGGGCGGTTCCGCCAGGACCTCTTCTTTCGGCTCAACGTGATCCCTCTACGGGTGCCGCCGCTCTCCCAGCGGCGTGAGGACATCTCCCTGCTGGTAAACGAGTTCATCATGGATTTCGCGCGCCGATCGGGCCTGCCGGCAAAAAGGGTCAGCGCCGAGGCAACCTCGGTCATGGAGAGCTACGATTGGCCCGGCAACGTGCGCGAGATCCGCAACCTGGCCGAGCGACTGATGATCATGGTGAGCGACGACGAGATCGCGCCAGGCCATCTCCAACTGGGGCCCTCGCCGCCTCACGCCGGTGCGGGCGCGGAGCTGGTCAGTCTGAAGGAGGCGCGAGAGCGCTTTGAGCGCACCTACGTGGACCAGGTCATTCGCGCCTGTGGCAACAACATGTCCCAGGCGGCCAGGGTGCTGGGCCTCGAGCGCTCGCACTTCTACCGCAAGCTCCGATCCCTCGGCGTGCGCATGCATTGACCGGGATTCCCGAGCAGGCTAGCATCAGCTCGATGTCGTACCCAGGAAGCCCAGACCTCGACGCCAAGGTGCAGCAGCGGATCCTCACCGCATTCGGCGAATCGGTTCGCCTCTACCGCGAAGGACACAGCGAGGAGTGCCGCACGATCCTGCGCTCGATCCTCGAGGTGGATCCGAGGTTTGCGCCGGCTCAGCGGCTGCACGCCGCGCTCACGACCGGCGGCCCGGTCGACCTCGGCCAGTTGCTTGGCGAGCTGACGGCTGCGGCGCCGCTGGACCTGGAGCGGACGCTGGCCCGGGCACGCGAGGCGATCACAAAGCGGGACCATCAGGGCGCGCTGGTGCTCGCACAGAGCATCGTGCGCGAGCTTCCGGGCCATGTCGAGGCGCGCCAGCTCGCCCTCGAGGCTCAGGCCGCAACCCGCGTCGCCGCCGAGGTTGAGAACCACCTCGCCAGCGCCGAGGAAGCCTTGGGTTTAGGACAGGCGGAGTCAGCCGCCGCCTTTCTCGACCTCGCGCGCCGCCTGGACCCCACCCACCCGAGGCTTGGGGCTCTGGCGCAACGCATCAGCGACGGCGCTCAGGCGACACCTCCGGGGGATGAGTTCGAGTTCGAGACGTTCACGCCCGCTGCCGAGCCCACCGCGGAGCTGCCGATGGCGATTGGCGACGAGCTCGGCGCTCCCGCCGAGCCAGAGCCAGGCGAGGCGGACGCCGGTACCGAGCCGGAGGTGGCCGCGGCGCCCGCGCCCGGGGCGTCGCCGGTGCTGACCTTCGACCGCGGCGCCGGGGCGGCGCCCTTTCAATTCGGCGGGGAGCCAGAAGCCGCCGGTCCGGAGGTGCCCGGCCCCGGCGAGCTGGCGGCGCGCATCCAGCCGCTGCTCGAGCAGGGGCAGGCGGCATACGATCAGGGCAACTACCAGGGCGCGATCGATGCCTGGTCGCGAATCTACCTCGCCGACGCGAGCAACGCCGAGGCCGAACGCCGCATTGAGCTTGCGCGCCAGCGCCGCGAAGAAAGTGAGCGGTTGGCCGAGCACCGCTTCTACGAGGCCCGGGCGGCATTCGAGGATGGCCGGCTCGACGAGGCGCAAAAGCTCTGCCGCGAGGTGCTTCTCATCCAGCCCCAGCACCTCGAGGCGCACGACCTGCTGCTGCGCGTCGAGACGCCGGCCGCACTGCCTCCGCCCCCTCCACCACCGGTAGATGAGGGCGATCTCTTCCGCGATGATTTCGTGCCCGCGCGAATCTCCTCCGCCTCGGGGGCCATCCAGGCGGTTCCCGCCGCACTTGCGACGTCGAAGGAGCGCCAGCGAGCGGCGGGCGCCAGGTCTCGCCCGCGCGGCGAGCGCCTCCGGCGGTTGCCGCTTCCGCTGATCGCCGGGATTGCCGCCGGTATCGTGCTTGTCGTGGCCGCCGGCGTGATGTTGCGCGGCCGCGTCTTCTCGAGCGGCGGGAGCGGGGTCGCCCAGGCGCTGGCCGAGGCCGAGAAGCTGGTTGCGGCCGGACGGGTGCAGGAAGCGCTCACGATGCTGCAGAGCCTGGAGGTGGAGGGTGAGCTCACCAACCTGGTTAACCAGCGCCTGCTCGAGTACCAGCGGCGGCTGAAATCGCAGCCGAAGGCGGTTCGACTCTCAGCCCCGACGGGCATCGCCGAGGCGCTTGCCGCGGGGCAACGGGTCAAGGCGCTGCGGTTGATTCGCGAGGGGCTGGCCAAGGTTCCAGGCGATCCCGATCTACAGCGGCAGGAGGCTGAGATATTGCAGTACTCGCCAGCGCTGGGCGGGCTGGTGGATGCCGTTGGCGCCCGCAAGTGGGAGTCGGTAGTTCAGTGGGCGGCGCAATTGCGCCAGGAGCGCCCGGATGACGGGGAGGCACAGCGCTTGTGGAGCGTCGGCGCGTTCAACCACGCGCTTGGCCTACTGCGCTTGTATCAGGTCTCGCCGGCTCATGCCCTGCTCGAGGAGCTGGCGCGGCAGGCGCCCGCTGATGACGATGTCGCTCGCCTGCGACAGTTTGCCGCTTCCTACCTCAAGCGCCCGGTGGACCCGCGCTATGGGATCTTTCTCTCCAACATGGCGCCGCGGACCCTTGAGTGATGACGTCCCAGAGGACCTCGGAGCGTCTCGATACTCCACTCATCTGGGAGCATCCTGGGCCAGTCTATGAACCGGCTCCGCCGGTCCGCCGCCGGCCGCGAGTGCGGCGGCGCCTGTGGCTGGGATATCTTGCCGATCTGGGGATCATGCTGCTCGGAGTGGCTGCGGCCTGGCTGATCGCGGTGTCGTGGGGCGTGTCGCTGCGGTCTGGCCAGCTCGTTGTCGCTGCCGTTGCCGGAGTCGGGGTGGCAGGGTTCGTCGAGGTGGGCTGCCTCTGGGGCTGGCGGGCGACCGGGGGCATGCGCCTGCTGGAGGTGCGCTTCGCCCGTCAGCTTTCGCTCCGGCGGGCGGCCGGTCTCTGGCTGGCCTGGCTGGTCTCGGCGGCTCTCCTGGGAACGCCATTGCTGCTCGGCGGCGGCCGTGGATGCCTCGCCGAACGGCTGGCCGGGGTCGAGCTCAGTTGCTGCTCACCTCGCGCGAACGCTTGAACACCATGCCGATGTGGTCCGTGGCGCCAGTCTTGAAGTTGATCGCGGTGATGCCAACCAGCTCCCAGCCATCCTCGCCGAGCCGGTTGAGCTGGGGCTCATACGTGGGGTCGAGGCGGTAGTTTTCGGAGCGAATGTTGAGAATCTTGTACTCCCAGACGATGCGCGCCATGCCAACCTCCCTGTCCACCCGGCGTGAGAGCGTGCGCGGTGCCGGCGGTGAGTATAGCACCACGAGCGAGCTGAATGCCTGACAGCCCAGCGCTTTCCATCGTCATCCCGGCGTACAACGAGGCGGCTCGCCTGCCAGGGACGCTGGAGCGCATCGCTCGCTATCTTGCCGCCGCCCCGCACCGGCCAGTCGAGATCCTCGTCGTGGATGATGGTTCGCGCGATGCCACCGTCGAGGCGGCACGGCAGGTTGCGATGCCCGCGGGGGTCGAGCTTCTTGTGCTCTCCCTCGGGACCAACCAGGGCAAGGGAGCGGCGGTCCGCAGTGGCCTGCGGGCCAGTCGCGGGCGGCAGGTGCTCATTTCTGACGCCGATCTCGCCACCCCGATCGAGGAGGTCGAGAAGCTCCTCGCCTGCCCGGCGGAGATCGCGGTCGGCTCGCGCGGGGTGCAGCGCGAGCTCATCGTGCGGCGGCAGCCGCTGCCGCGCAGCCTGCTCGGGCGACTGTTCAACCTCGGGCTGCGGACGCTCGGGCTGACCTCGCTCTCCGACACCCAGTGCGGCTTCAAGCTGCTCGACGGCGAGCTGGCGCGCCGTCTCGCCGGCCAGCTCCGCCTCGATGGCTTCGCCTTCGACGTCGAGCTGCTCGCTCGAGCCCGGCGGGCCGGGGCGCGCATCGCCGAGGTCCCGGTGCGCTGGTATCACATGGAGGACTCGCGCGTTCACGCCCTCCGCCACGGCCTGCAGATGCTGCGCGACGCGCTGCGCATTCGCTGGTGGCTGTGGCTGGGCAAGTAGCCGGCTGCCCGGGCCGCCCCTTTTCCCTCATGCCTCCCCGTAGAGCGGGAACGCCCGCGCGAGCTCGGCCACCTCGGCCTTCACCGCCGCAAAGACAGCCTCGTCCTCGCTGCGCAGCACGCGGTCGATGAAGCGGGCGACCTGGCGCATCTCGCTCTCGCCCATGCCCCGGGTGGTGACCGCCGGGGTGCCGATGCGGATGCCGGAAGCGATGTAGGGCTTGCGGGTGTCGAAGGGGACGGTGTTCTTGTTGACCGTGATGCCGGAGAGCTCGAGGCGGGCCTCGCCCTTCTTGCCGGAAATGCCGTCGGGGCCGAGATCGAGCAGCATCAAATGGTTGTCGGTGCCGCCCGAGACCATGCGCCAGCCGAGCTCCTGCAGCGTTGCGCAGAGGACCCTGGCATTCGCCAGAACCCGCTCGATGTAACCGCGGTACTCGGGCCTCTGCGCCTCGGCGAAGGCCACCGCCTTGGCGGCGATGACGTGCATCAGCGGCCCGCCCTGGACCCCCGGGAAAACCGCCTTGTCGAGCGCCTCGGCGTACTGCTGCTTGCACATCACGAGGCCGCCACGGGGGCCGCGCAGCGTCTTGTGAGTGGTGGAGGTGACGAACTCACAGTGCGGTACCGGCGAGGGATGCAGGCCGACCGCGACCATGCCGGCGATGTGAGCGATGTCGGCCATCACGATTGCGCTGACCTCGTGAGCGATCTCGGCGATCGCACAGAAGTCGATGATGCGCGGGTAGGCCGAGGCGCCACACACGATGAGCTTGGGGCGGTTCGCGCGAGCGAGCTCGCGCAGTGCGTCGTAGTCGATCGTCTCGGTGTCGCGGCGAACACCGTAGGGAACGACCGAGAACGTCTTGCCGGAGAAGTTGAGCGGGTGGCCGTGGGTGAGGTGGCCGCCATGAGTGAGGTCCATGCCGAGGAAGACATCCTGGGGCTGGAGCATGGCGAGGTAGACCGACATGTTCGCCTGGGCGCCGGAGTGGGGCTGGACATTGACATGCTCGCAGCCGAAGAGCTTCGTCGCGCGCTCGCGCGCGAGCTCCTCGGCGCGGTCGACATGCTCGCAGCCGCCATAGTACCGCTTGCCGGGATACCCCTCGGCATACTTGTTGGTCATCACGGAGCCCATCGCCGCCAGCACCGCCGGCGAGACAAAGTTTTCCGAGGCGATCAGCTCCAACCCCTCGTTTTCACGTTGGCGCTCGCCAACCAGTGCCGCCGCCACCTCCGGGTCGACGGCCGCGACGATCTCCTCCTGGCGAGTGAAGTAGGCGCCTACCTCGCGCTGGTTCATCGCTGCTTCTCCTTCCGTTCGATCTTCTCGAGCCGGCGCTCGTGCCGGCCGCCGTCAAAGGGGGTGGTGAGGAAGATTTCGAGAATTTGAATCGCGACTCCGGGCCCGGTTGTGCGGCCGCCGAGGCAGAGCACATTGGCATCGTTGTGGCGGCGCGCCGCCTCGGCGGTAAAGGCGTCATGGCAAACGGCCGCGCGCACGCCGGGATGGCGGTTTGCCACCATCGCCATGCCGATGCCGGTACCACACACGAGCACGCCGCGTTCTCCCTCGCCACCCACCAGCCGGCGCGCGAGCTCATGGGCGAGGTCGGGATAGTCACAGGCATCGGCCACGTGGGTGCCCAGATCGTGGACCTCGAAGCCGCGCCCGCGCGCATGCGCCGCGAGCAGGCGCTTGAGGTCGAAACCCGCATGATCACTGGCAAAAAGCAGGTGCATGTCAGGTCCCCTTTCTCGCCGCCGACGCCAGGGCGTCACCCGGATGGTACAACGAGGCGAACTCCTCGAGCGCGAAGCGGTCGCTCATCCCGGCCAGGTGGTCGGCGATCAGGCGCACAAAGCGGGCGTCGGAGTGGTAGTGCTGGGCGACCTCGGCGGGAATCTGCGAGATTAGGACATCGCGCAGGTAGGGGCGGCCGCTGATCTCGTGAAAGCGGAGCAGCGCGTAGGTGGGCAGGAGCAAGGGGTTCTCGTAGTAAGCGCGAAAGAGACCGGCGATGACACGGCGGGCGCGGTGGTCCTGCCGGTTGACCTCCTGGTGGTTGATGATGAACCGATAGATGAACCCCTTGAGCTCGCCGAAGAGCGCCTGAACGGGACGTGAAAAGGCGACCGTCGTGGCCGAGATGGTGGCGGAGATGGCGAGCCAGCCGGCGTGGTCGGTGATCTGGTGGCGGGCAGCGATGTGGTTGATGTTG
>JAZDGE010000211.1:0-5155 GCA_043807175.1 Acidobacteriota bacterium | reverse complement strand
CATCCCCGGTGTGCCGCAGCAGTTCGCCACCGTGCTGGAGCGCTCGGGCGCCGCCACCGGCGTGCTGGTGACGAGCTACGACGGCCGTCCGGTGAAGATCGAGGGCAACCCGCTTCACCCGGCGAGCCAGGGCGCCGCTGATGCGTTGATGCAGGCGAGCCTGCTCGAGCTCTACGACCCCGACCGCAGCCGCCAGGTGATCCGCCGCGAGGGCGGCCAGACGGTCGCCCAGAGCTGGGACGACTTTCTCGCCCAGGCCATGCCGCACTTCGCGGCCCTGCGCCAGCGCGGCGGCGAGCGGCTGGCGGTGCTGGCCGAGGCGAGCTCCTCGCCCAGCCTGCGCCGCCTGCGCCGCCGCTTCGCCGAGACGTTGCCGCAGGCACACTGGTACGAGTACGAGCCGCTCTCGCGGGACAACGAGCGCGCCGGAACCGCGCTTCTGTTTGGCAAGCCGCACCGGCCGCTGCTTCACCTCGACCGCGCCAGGGTGATCGTCTCGCTGGACGCCGATCTGCTCGGCGATCATCCCGCCGCGCTCGCGCACGCCCGCGGCTTCGCCGGTACGCGGCGTGCCGAGGGCGGTGCCATGAGCCGGCTGTGGGTGGCGGAGAGCGTGCTCTCGCTCACCGGCGCCGCGGCGGACCACCGGGTGGCGACACCGGCGCGACGGATCGCGCCACTGGCGGCCCAGCTCGTCGGACAGCTCATCGCTCACCTCAAGTCCTCGGATTTCGGCCCCCTGGAGGACTTCGTGCAGTTGCTTGCGCGGGTGGCGGGCGCGCCGGTCGCACCGGGCTTCGTCGCGGGGGCGCTCGCCGATCTCGAAAACGTGTTGGGGCAGGCCGTGGTGATCGCCGGCCCGCGGCAACCAGCCGAGGTGCACGCCCTCGCCCACCTGGCCAATGTCGCGCTCGGTGTGGTGGGGAACACGATCACCTACGTGGCAGACCAGGATGGCGAGAGACCAGATCATGTCGAAGCCCTCGCCGCGCTTGTGGCCGCGATGGGCAGTGGCGCCGTCGACACCCTGCTTATCCTCGGCGGCAACCCGGCCTATGACGCTCCTGCCGACCTCGATTTTGCGACGAGTCTCAAAAAAGTGCCGACGACCGTACGCCTCGGGCTGTTTGACGATGAGACCTCGCAGTTGTGCACGTGGCACCTGCCACGTTCGCATGCCCTCGAGTCCTGGGGCGACGCGCGCGCCTGGGACGGCACGATCAGCGTGGCCCAGCCGCTGATCGAGCCGCTCTACGGCGGCAAGACCGCGCTCGAGCTGGTGGCGCTGGTGCTTGGCGAGAGCGTGACGGCGTCGCACGAGATCGTCCGGGAGACGCTTCGACAGATGAGCGGCACGCCCGACTTCGAAGGCGTCTGGCGGCGCACCCTGCACGATGGCGTGCTGGCGGGCAGCGCCTTCCCGGAGGTGAGGCCGCAGGAGCAGCTCGCCGCGCTTGCGGATCGGGCCGGCGCCCTCGCCGGCGGGTCGGCCGGAGCGGCGGAGGTGGGCGCGCTCGAGGCCGTGTTCGTGGCCGATGCCAGCGTCCACGATGGGCGCTTTGCCAACAACGCCTGGCTCCAGGAGCTGCCCGACCCGCTGACCAGGCTCACCTGGGGCAACGCGGCGTTGCTGTCGCCAGCGACCGCCGCGGCGCTTTCGGTCGCAACCGGCGACCTGCTCCGCCTCTCACTCGGTGGGTGCGAGCTCGAGATTGCCGCCTACATCCTTCCCGGCCAGCCGGATGGCTCGGTCGCGCTGCCACTCGGCTACGGGCGGCGAGCCGCCGGCAAGGCCGGTAACGGCGTTGGCTTCGACACCTACCGCCTGCGCCGGCGGGCGGCAATGGGATTCGATTCTGGCCTGACGGTCACGCGCACGGGCGCCCGCTACCGTCTCGCGATGACCCAGGACCATCACGCGATCGACCGGGTCGGTTTTGCCGAACGGGGCCTGCGCATCGGCTCGCTGGTGCGTGAGGGGACGCTGGCGGAGTATCTTGCCCACCCCGAGTTCGTCAAGGAGCAGGCAGAACACCCGGCGCCGTCGCCGCTCTTTCGCGAGCTTGCCTATGACGGCGAGCACCAGTGGGCGATGGCGATCGATCTCAGCGCCTGCATCGGCTGCGGCGCTTGCGCGGTCGCCTGCCAGGCGGAGAACAACATTGCGGTGGTGGGTAAGGACCAGGTGGCGCGCGGGCGGGAGATGCACTGGATCAGGGTCGACCGCTACTTCGGAGGCCCGCCCGAGGACCCGCGGGTGGTCTTCCAGCCGGTGGCCTGCCAGCACTGCGAGAACGCGCCTTGCGAGCAGGTCTGCCCGGTCGGTGCCACGGTGCACAGCCGCGAGGGCCTCAACGAGATGGTCTACAACCGCTGCGTCGGCACTCGCTACTGCTCCAACAACTGCCCCTACAAGGTGCGGCGCTTCAATTTCCTGAACTATTACAAGAGCTTTGCCGCGGTCGAGAAGATGGCCCACAACCCCGAGGTTACAGTGCGCTCGCGCGGCGTGATGGAGAAGTGCACCTACTGCGTGCAGCGCATCGAGGCGGTGAAGATCGCCGCCGGCAACGAGCGGCGGCCGATTCGGGACGGCGAGATCACCCCCGCCTGCGCGCAGACCTGCCCGGCGCAGGCGATCGTCTTCGGCGACCTGCGCGATCGCGCCAGCCGCGTCGCCGCCTTGCGCGCGCACCAGCGCGCCTACGGGCTGCTCGCCGAGCTGCACACCGAGGGGCGCACCACCTATCTGGCGAAGCTGCGCAATCCAGCCTCCGCCAGCGAGGGGGCGTGATGGCGGCGCCGGCGCGTGTCTTCGACAACACCGTGGAGGACCCGCGGCAACGCGCCCCGCTGGTGCTGGGCGAGCACAACCTGGGCACCATCACCGACACGGTGTGTCGCATCGTCGAGCGGCCGAGGCCGCCCCGCGCCTGGTACATCGCCTTCGCGATCTCGCTCGCGCTTACCGGTGTGCTCGTCGCCATGGTCGGCACCCTGTTACTCAACGGGATTGGAGTGTGGGGGCTCAACATCCCGGTGGCCTGGGGATTCGACATCACCAACTTCGTCTTCTGGGTCGGCATCGGGCACGCGGGGACGCTGATCTCGGCGATTCTTTTCCTCTTCCGCCAGAAGTGGCGCACCGCGATCAACCGCTTCGCCGAGGCGATGACGATCTTCGCGGTGGTGTGCGCCGGAATCTTCCCGGCGATCCACGTCGGCCGCCCCTGGCTCGCCTACTGGCTCTTCCCGATCCCGAATCAGATGCAAATGTGGCCGCAGTTCCGCTCACCGCTGCTGTGGGACGTGTTTGCGGTCTCGACCTACTTCACGGTGTCGCTGATCTTCTGGTACGTGGGGATGATCCCCGACCTCGCAACCCTGCGTGACCGCGCCGCGACCAGGGCACGGCAGATCATCTACGGGATCCTGAGCCTGGGCTGGTGCGGCTCCGGGCGCCACTGGCACCACTACGAGCGGGCCTACCTGCTGCTCGCCGCGCTCGCCACCCCGCTGGTGCTCTCGGTGCACTCGGTGGTGAGCTTCGACTTCGCGGCGTCGCAACTGCCCGGCTGGCACGCCACGATCTTTCCGCCCTACTTCGTGGCGGGCGCGATCTTCGGCGGCTTCGCGATGGTGCTCACCCTGCTCATCCCGATTCGAGCCTTCCTCGGGCTGGGCGAGCTGGTGACCAGGCGTCACCTCGAAAACATGGCCAAGATCGTGCTCGCCACCGGCTCGATCGTCGGCTATGCCTACGCGATCGAGTTCTTCATCGCGTTTTACTCGGGCAACCACTTCGAGCGGTTCACCTTCGTCAACCGCGCGCTGGGTCCCTATGCGTGGGCGTACTGGACGATGATCTTCTGCAACGTGGTGGCGCCGCAGGCGCTCTGGCTGGCGAAGGTGCGGAGAACGCCGTTGCTGCTCTTCGTGGTCGCCATGTTGGTCAACGTCGGGATGTGGTTCGAGCGCTTCGTCATCATCGTGACCTCGCTGTCGCGGGACTTCCTGCCGTCGTCATGGGGTATGTTCACGCCCACCTGGGTGGACCTGCTCACCCTGCTCGGCTCGTTCGGCCTGTTTCTCATGCTGTTCCTGCTCTTCCTGCGCTTCGGGCCGATTTTCGCGATGGCGGAGGTCAAGTCGGTGATGCCACAGGGCGGCCTCGAGCTCGGGCCACACCGCGGCCACGGCCAGTACTGGGGCGAGATCCCGCACCAGCACGAGCGGCCGCGTGAGGAGGACGGGCGATGAGCCGGCGCCCGCTGGCGGCGGTGGCGGGGGCGCGAAGGCTGTACGGGCTGCTCGCCGAGCTCGAGTCGGTGGAGGCGCTGCTCGCCACAGTCGAGGGCGTGCGCAAGGCCGGCTATTGCCGCTTCGACGCCCACGCCCCGATTCCCGTCCACGGCCTCGACGAGGCGATGGGAATCCGCCCCTCGCGGCTGCCCCTGATCGCGCTCGGCGGCGGCGCCATCGGGGCGCTCGCCGGCCTGGCGCTGCAGTGGTTCACCAATGCCTTCGACTACCAGTTGCTCGTCAGCGGCAAGCCGCTCTTCGCGCTGCCACCGGCGATCCCGGTCGCGTTTGAGCTGACCGTGCTGCTCGCGGCGCTTGGCGTTTTCGTTGGGCTGATGGTCTTTATCGGTTTGCCGCGCCTCCATCACCCACTCTTCGCCAGCGAGCGGTTCCGCCGGGCCACCTCCGACCGCTTCTTCGTCTCGATCGAAGCGGATGATCCGCGCTTCGATGTCCGCGCCACCCGGTCTTTGCTGGAATCACTTGGGAGCACGCACGTCGAGGAGGTGTGGGAGTGAGAGAAGGCGAAAGGCGACAGGCGACAGGCGAAAGAAGGAAAGTAAGAAACGGAAGAGACAAGACAGGAGCAGGCGAGAGGCGGAGGATGACGGGGATCACGACATTGCAGCGCCCGGCCGGCAAAGAGCTGGACGAGCGGAGGGAGGCGTGAGGATCAACGAGGTGCCGCGGTGGATGGTCTTTGTGGCGGTGGTCGTCACCGCGCTTGCGCTCATTCCGCTCGCCATGATCGCCCGGGCGCGCACGACCACCTCCGTGACGCCGCGCTTCAACCTCGTCCCGGACATGGACCAGCAGCCCAAGCTCAAGACCCAGCAGGCCAACCCGATGTTCG
>JAZDGE010000210.1:0-13493 GCA_043807175.1 Acidobacteriota bacterium | reverse complement strand
CGCCGCCGCGAGGCGCTCGCCGGTTAGGAGGAAGCGGGCTCAGGGCCCCGGGGCCCGGGGCCCGCTACTCCCGTTCCTTGATCACTACGGTTATTCCACTCCCCGCCAGCAGCTCGGCGAAGCGCCTGGCGTCCGCGAGTGAGCCGATGATGGCGCCGTAGTGCATTGGGATCGCCACCTTGGGCTTGATCGCCCGGGCCGCCTCGGCGGCTTCCTCGGCCGTCATCACGTAGGTTCCCGAGACCGGCAGCAGCGCGACATCGGGCGCCAGGCGCGCCATCTCCGGGATGTTGTCGGTGTCGCCGGCGTGGTAGTACGAGACGCCGCCAAGACTGAAGACGTACCCCACCATGCCGGCCGGCTTGGGGTGGTAGCTCTTGTTGGTGTTATACGCGGGAACCGCCCTCACCTTGATCCCCGCGACCAGGCGCTCCTCGCCGGGGGCGATCACCTCGATCGGCGCCGGCAGCTTCGCCGCCGCCGCTCGCGGCGCCAGGATCACGGTCTTCTCGCCGCGGATGAGCGCCACGTCCGCCGGCGAGCAGTGATCTCCATGCTCATGGGTGATGAGCACGAGATCCGCTGGCGGCGCCCCCTTGGGCAGATGGTAGGGGTCGATGTAGACCACCGGCGGTCCGTCAAGGCGAAACGTGTCGTGACCCAGCCAGTGAAGCCTGTCCGTCATTTCAGCCGCCTCCCCGCCGCCCGCCTGAAGGGCGGCCAACAGCGTCAGAGCTAGCAGTGCTCGCATGCGTGCCTCCCGAGGTTCCCGGTGCGATGTTCCCGGAACCTGTCCTTGCCATCCTAGCCGTCCTCCGCGCTTCCACGAAAGCCGCAGCCCGGCGAGCGCCAGTGCGCCAGGCTACCTCGGCGAGCGATGAGGTGCAGCTAGCAGGCAGGAGAAGTATCCCTCGCGGCCACGCTGGCCCTCCAGCGCCACGCTCGCGCCGGCGCCGTCCCGCCGCAGGCCCTGGTAGAGCTTGCCAAGCTCGCCGCGGCGGCGGAAAAGCCAGGCCTCGAAGGGCTCGCCATCCTTCAGGTCCACCGGATTCAGCGGCACCCGAAAAGCTCCGAGCAGGGCGTCGAGCTCCTCGTCGTAGAGGCCGATGTACCAGGCCCGGTCGACCGCGTTCTCGAGCGCGCTGACCACGCAGAGCTGCGGATCCACCTCGGCTTCTGCTCTTTGCTCCGCGGCCTCGGTCGCCGTCCCGTCACCGCCAAGGCGCTGCAGCGTCTGCGCCAGCGAGTAGCCCTCCGGCAGCGCCGTCATTCCCTCTGGAGGCTGCTCGAACACCACCATTTCGGCCAGTGGCGTGGGCTCCAGGCCCTTGAGACGCGCGGTACCGATCGGACGTAGCCCCACCCAGGGCCCATCGAGTCGGGCGCTGTCGCAGGGAAGCAGGATCCAGTGCAGGCCATAGCGCTCGCCCTCGGCGATCGGCAGCCCGGCCCACTCGGTTTCGAGGTCACGCAAGAAGGCCTCCGTCGCCACCCCACCCAGGTTGACCAGCTCGCGATTCTCCACCAAAAACGCAGAGTACGGCCGTTCGCGGACATGGTCCGGATAGCGGGGCGACTGCCGCACCGGCTCGAGAAACTCCAGCACGCGCTGCACCTGATAGCCGGCGGCGATTAGGAAATCCGCAATGTCCTCGACCTCGTGCGTGGTCTTGCCGGTGGTGAGCCGGGCCAACTCCACCAGGCCGTGCCCGAAGAACTCGAAGTGTGGCTGGCCGGCGCCGCCATGGGTCATCGGCAACAGGTGGTAGACGCCCACGTTCACCGCCAGGCGCAGGCCGCGCTCAAAAGGAAAACCCTGATGGCAGAGGCGCTCGTAGAGGATACGCAGCTCCGCCGCGGCCAACAGCACCGCGCGCGCGCTGCGCGCCGAGTAGAAGGCGCCGTCGCCGAGGAACTTCTCGAATTTCAGCCGGTGGCGGCTACGAAGCTCCTCGACCTCGCGCTGGAAGCGCACCATGAACCGCATCGCATGCTCTTCCGCGCCTCGCCCGCGCCTTCTCAGCTCCTCCAGCAGTTGCGTGAACTCGACCAGATCGTAAAGCAGCCCATAGCGGCGGACCGCCGTGTCGACGACCCCGGGAGAGGTGAAGTCGATCGGGCGGGTGAAGCCGGAAAGGCGGGCAAACTGCCCGTGAATTCTGGTCACCGCCCGGGAGCCGCGCAGGCCCACCGGAAAGATCCGCTGGCGCAGGGTAGCGACCACTTCGAAGCGCCGCAGCAGGTCCCCCAGGTCTCTCAGTAGCCTCAACATCTCGGACGAGAGCCGGGGCGTCTCCGGGTGGCCCCAGGCCTCGATCAGGTTCAGGACCGGCCTGGCGTAAAGCAGGCGGTCGGCGCGCATCTTGCGGATCTCCGGCGCATTCACATCCAGCACCCGATCGAAGCTCGGATCGCGCTGCCGCAGGCGCTCCAACTGCGCAGAGGTGGTGGCCAGCAGGCCGTGAAAGCGCGCGGGCTCGATGCGCAGGTGGCCGTGCAGGTACGAGTCGAGCTCCTTCTCCTCCGGACCGATCCGCTCCTCGGCGAAGGGCACGAGGTCGCTGCGCAGGCGGGCGGAAAAGCCAAGCGATGCCTGCACCGGGTCGATCGCGCCCCAGCGCCGGAGACGGTTTTGCGCTTCGGTCTCGCCGCGCTGGGAGACATCCGCGATCCGCCTCGCCACCGCGTACCGGATCTCGTCCAGGCTCCTCCGCGAGAGCGTCGAGACACGGGAAAAGAGGCCGCGCAAGGCCACCGCCAGCCGCTCCGCGGTCTCCCGCGAGACGGCCAGCCAGAGCAGCTCGACCAGCCGCCGATCATGGTCGTGGAGAAGAGCGTTCTCCAGCAGCTCGGCCATCCTCCGGGCGAACACGCCCCGGAGCTCGATCAGCCCCGTCTTGCCCTCCGGCTGGCCCAAGGCGAGCGCGCAGCGGTGTGAGGTCTCCGCCTCGACGAGCTGCCCGAGCTCGCGACAGAAAGCCTCCCAGGTAGTCGAGATCTTGAGAGGGAAACCGACGATCAGCGGCGTCTGCTCGTCATCGGCGTACAACCAGTAGGGCTGTGGCAGCCGTGCCGCCCCTTCGCCAAACGCGCCCCGCCACCCTCCCTCGAGGTCCTCTTGCGAGAGAAAACGACACACAGTGCCGGCCTGCAGCAGCACCTGCTCGATGCCGGCCGCTGGCATCTCTTTCATCGCACTATTCTAGCCGCCCTTTGCGGCCTTGCTTGCGCGGGCGTCGGGTTTCGGCTTCGGGTAACGGGTTGCAGGTCTCTGGCAGCGAGGATCGACAATCGCCTACTAGCCGCGCGCTCTCGGCAACTCTCACCCCTTGCCCTCCTCCCTTGGCCCTTCTTCCTTTGCCCTTTGCCCTTCGCCCTTCGCCCCTTTCTTCTCCCCTCTTTCGCCTTTCGCCTTTTGCCTTTTGCCTGCTTCTACCCGACCGGCGAGCGGTCGAGCGACCGATACGCAATCGCCTCGGCCACATGGCGGCCCACCACCGCCTCGCTTCCCTCGAGATCGGCGATCGTTCGCGCCACCTTGAGGATGCGGTGAACGCCACGGGCCGAAAGGCCGAGCCTTGCCATCGCCAGCTCGAGCAACCTCTCCCCTTCCCCGTCTGGGGTGCAGAAGGTGCGCACTTCGGCCGGCGCCAGCTCGCTGTTGGTGCGCCGGCCGGAGCCGGCAAGCCGCCGTGACTGGAGCTTCCGCGCGGCGGCCACACGAGCGCGAACAACCTCCGAGCGCTCGCCACTGGGAGTGCGCGCGAGCTCGCGGTAGGAGGGGTTCGGGATCTCGAGCTGGAGATCCAGACGATCGAGAAGCGGGCCGGAAAGCCGGCCACGGTAGAGGCGCACGGCGAGGGGGGTGCAGGTGCACTCCCGGCGGGGATCGCCGAGGTGTCCGCAAGGGCAGGGGTTGGCGGCTGCCACCAACTGGAACTGCGCCGGAAAGGTGAGGGTCGCCGCGGCTCGGGCGATCACGACTCGGCCCGATTCCAGCGGCTGGCGCAGTACCTCCAGCACGTCGCGCCGGAACTCGGTCACCTCATCGAGGAAGAGCACCCCGTTGTGGGCGAGCGAGATCTCTCCGGGCCGCGGCAGCGACCCCCCACCGACCAGCCCGGCCGCCGAGATGGTGTGGTGGGGCGCACGGAATGGCCGCACCCTGACCAGTCCGTCGGGTCGCGGAACCCCCGGGCTGACCGAGTACACCTTGGTGGTGGCGACCGCCTCGCTCTCGTCGAGCAGTGGCAGCAGCCCGGGCAGCCGCTGGGCGAGCATCGTCTTTCCGGCTCCTGGAGGACCCAGCAGCAGCAGATGGTGGCCGCCCGCCGCCGCCACCTCCAGCGCCCTCTTCGCGTGTCCCTGGCCGGCCACGTCGCTCAAGTCGGGCCCCACCGGCAGAGTGATCGCGGCCAGGTTGCCATTGCCCCCCACGACCTCGGCAAGCGGCCGTTCACCCCGCAGGTGGCGCACCACCTCGAACAGCGAGGCGGCGGCGTGCAGCCGAGCGCCCCGAATCACGGCCGCCTCTCGCAGGTTGGCCAGCGGCAGCACCACCGCGGCCCCGGCAACCACTGCCGCCTCGACGATCGGCAGCACCCCGCGCACTGGCCGCAGGCTCCCATCCAGCGAGAGCTCCCCGAGAAACCAGAGCTTGCCGTCTGGCGGCGGCCGCAGCAGGCCAGCCGCGATGAGCACGCCGACCGCCATCGCGAGGTCGAGCAGGGCGCCCTCCTTGCGCTCCTCGGCGGGCGAGAGATTGATCACGATGGTCTTGGTCTCGAGCTCGCAACCCAGGTGCCGAATCGCGGCCAGCACCCGCTCGCGGGCCTCGCGCACCGCGGCATCGGGCAAGCCGACCACCGAGAGGATCGGCGATCCCGGGCGCGCATCGACCTCCACCTGCACGGGCAGGGCCTCGACCCCGCGGGGCACTGCAGAGCACACCTTTGCAAGCATTTCTCACCTCCGGATTCGAGGTGGTTGGATGGGTAAGCCCACTGTACCGGCTGGCCGCGAGCTGTGTCAAGCTCACGGCATGAACGCGAAGCCTGAGAAGGGGCAGGATCCACGGGTGGCGGCGCTGCGCCGGGCGCTCGAGGAGAAGCTTGATCGAGAGCTTGCGCCGGGGCGCTTCTGGTGGCCACTGGTGGTCGCGCTGGCCGGTGCGCTGCTGGGTCTGGCCCTGCTTGTAGGGCTGATCTGAGAATGGGGTGGAGGCGGCGAGCCAGGACGAGGCTCTGCACTGCTCTGCTACGATTGCGTCCCGTGGTCAGACGGTTGCTCCAAGTGGTGTTTCTGCTCGTCTTGACTGGCCCGGTAGGTCGGGCCATCGCCGAGGCGCCGCCGCTGGCGTTCGAGATCGTCGCCCACGATACGCCGCTGATCGCCTGGGCCAACCGCGTCCAGACGGTGCACATGCGCATTCGCAACACCGGCACGCTGCCGTGGTCGCCAACCACCGACGACCATCTTTCCTACCACTGGCTGGACCCGCAGGGAGACCAACCGCCGATCGAGGGTGTGCGCACCGTGCTGCCCGCGACCGTACGTCCCGGCGAGGAGATCGAGGTCGACGCCCGCCTCCAGGGTCCGGAGAAGCCAGGCGTGTGGCTGCTGCGGTGGGCGATGGTGCGGGAGCAGGTGAGCTGGTACTGGCCGCAGGCGCCAGTCGATGACGCCCGGCTCGCGGTGCGGGTGTTTCGGCTGGCTGGCCTGCGCCAGCTTGCCTTCGCGCTGGTGACCCTCGTGCTGGCCCTGGCGGCGAGCCGCTGGCTGGCCGCCTCGCCAGGTTGGCGCTGGTGGATCATGACGCTCGGGCCCCCGCTTTGGACTTGGGTGGCGATCATTCTCACCTGCACAACCTTTGCGGAGCTCCTCGGTCCGAATCTGGACCCCAGCCTGAGTGGACCGCTCGCTTCCGGCGCCGCGATCCTCGCCCTCCCGACCGCCCTTCTGCCCACGCGCTGGCGGGTCTGGGCGGCGGCCGGGATCGCCGTGCTGGCGGTCGTCGTGCTCACCGGCGACCTCTTGTATGTTCGCTTCTTTGGCAGCATCGTTCCGTTGTCGGCGCTGGCGGCGACCGGCCAGGCCGGCCAGGTGGAGGGAAGCATCACCGCCCTCTTTAAGGCGCCGGATGCCTGGCTGCTGCTCGTCGCGGTGGATGCCGCCGGTCTTCTCGCCTTTTGGCCGCGCTGGCGGGTCGTGCGGCCACCGAGGCCGAGGGCTCGCAGGCTACTGGCGATCGGCGGCGCCCTGGTTGGCGTGCTGGCGAGCGTACCGGCGGTCGGGCTGGTGGCGGCGGGCCTGCGAAACCCTTCACTGTCGAAGCAGGTCTTTTCCTACGGGTTTCTCCTCAACCGCTGGAGCGCCCTCAACGTCCATTACTTCGACCTCATGCGCACGGCGAAGGAGTGGCTGCAGGCCGAGCCACTGAGCGACGAGGACAGACGCAAGGTCGAGGAGTTCTTCCGTCTCCAGGCGGCGGCCGCGCCCTCGTCAGGACCGCTTTTCGGCGCCGCCCATGGCGCCAACCTTGTGCTGATCCAGGTCGAGTCGCTGCAGCACTGGGTCATCGGCGCCGAGATTCACGGCGTGCCGGTCACTCCCTTCCTCAACTCGCTGCGCAGCCGGGCGCTCTATTTTTCGAATATGTTCGACCAGTCCGCGCAGGGGCGCTCCTCCGACGGCGAGTTCGCGGCCTTGAACTCGCAACACCCCCTGTCCGAGGGCGCGGTGGTCTTTCGCCGGGCGCAGAATCGCTTCGTGGCTCTTCCCGGCGTGCTCAGGGACCGCGGCTACGCGACCCTCTCGGCCCATGCCTTCCACCGCGGCTTTTGGAACCGCGGCCTCGTCCACCCCCGTTACGGCTTCGAGCGCATGCTCTTCCGCGACGAGCTCGGCGCCGGCGAATACATCGGTTGGGGCCTGGCCGATGGCGTCTTCTTCGAGCGCGTCGCGCCCCGCCTCGCCGAGCTGCCGCAGTCGTTCTTCGCGTTCCTCATCACCCTCGGCCTGCACCACCCCTTCGAGCAGTTCCCCAACCGCCACATGACCCTCGACGCCGGCGCCCTTGCCGGCACACCGCTCGGCAACTACCTGCACGCCATGCACTACTTCGATGCCTGCCTGCGCGATCTCATCGCCGCCCTCGAGCGCTCGGGGACGCTGCGCAACACCGTCGTTGCCCTCTACGGGGACCACGACTCCGGCTTGGAGCCGACGCCGGAGCTGCTCGAGCTTGCCGGCGCCGGGCCGATGGGCGCGACCACCTTTCCGCTCCTGTTGCGGGTGCCGTTTCTCGTCATGCTTCCCGGGGGAACCTTGGCGGGTGAGGTGCCCACGCCTGGCGGCCACATCGACATCGCGCCGACACTCCTCTACCTGCTCGGCGAGCGGCGCCCCGCTTGTTTTGCCGGCGTCTCACTGCTCCCCAACCGCTCCGCCTCGACGGTGATTCGCTGGGGGGCGGCCAGCGACTCGCTCGTCTGGGCGTCGCAAGGCCACCTCATACCCGAAGGCGGCGCCTGCTTCTCGCTCCCGTCCGGGAAATCCCTACCGCGTGCCGATTGTGCGCTTCTCGCCCGCCAGGCAGATGAGAAGCTCACCGCCTCACGGCTCCTCGTGATGCACGACCTGGCGGCGGAGCTCTGCGGCCAGTAGTCAAGGAGGCTCCGCGCTCGCGCTCGTCCTGATCGCGACCGACCCCGCGAAAGGGATGCTATTGCAGCGTCAGAAGATTCACCTCGAAGGTGAGGGTGGCATTCGGCGGAATCCGCCCGCCACCCGCACCCTCCTCGCCGTAAGCCAGGGCCGGCGGGATGGTGAGCTTGCGCTTGCCACCCACCTTCATCCCGACGACGCCCTCTTCCCATCCGGCGATCACCTCGGCGGCGCCGATCTTGAAAGCGAAGGGCTCGCGGCGGTCGATGCTCGAGTCGAACTTGGTGCCATCCTGCAGCCAGCCCACGTAGTCCACCAGGACCCGCATCCCCGACTTGGCCACGGCCCCGCTGCCGATCTCGAGATCGACGTACTTGAGGCCAGAAGCGGTGGTGACGGTCTTGGGCTCGCCGGTGCGAGCCGCCGTGTTGTTCTTGATGCTCGAGTGGCTGGTGTTGACCGTCCCGGGCGTGGTAGCGTTCGGGGTCGGCTGCGGGCCCGCAGCCCAGGCGGCGACTCCATACGCGACTACCGCAAGCACGACAACCAACCTCGTCAGCACTGAAAATAGCGTCCTTCTCATCAGCCAACCCTCTCTTTCACTCAGCTTCGGGGGGCGCCCTGCACTGGCGGAAAATGATACCGCAATCCTGAGCACATGCCCACCATTCAGCCACAGGCGCTAGCTCAAGATAGCGCGTACGGGTTCCTCAGCTTCACCCGGCCTTGCGCGGTCCGGTGAACTTCGGGACCCCCCGCGTGTTCCTCGCGGCCCGCTTCCAGGGTTGGGCGTCCGTGACTCGCGGCAGCGTCGGCCGCGGCTTGTCCTTCTGCTCGGCAGGAGGGGCGGCCGCCTCCGTCACGAGCGCCGACCGCGACGCCCGCTCGGTCTCCTCGTCCTTGCCCAGACAGCAGTGCTTGTACTTCCTTCCGGAGCCGCAGTGACACGGCTCGTTACGACCGGGGCGGCTAATTTCTGTCTCGGCCACGGCTCCTCCCTCTAGTGAATCCTCGCCTCAAACAACGAGGCGAGGATTCCGGTTGACAGTTGTCGGTTGTCGGTTTCCCCCGCACCCCACCCCGAAAACCCAACCGCCCGTCCCCCACCCGCCCTGCGGGGAGAAACCTGCTCGGTTCGTCAAGATTCTCAGCGTGTAAGCGCACCTAGTCACCCTGCCACTTTACACCGGCGCGCCGCGCGCGGGACATCGACTGGCCGGGCTCACTCGATCATTCGGCAGCTCTGTTGTTTGACAGGAGCGCGTGGATGTGGTAAAAAACCAACCCCCTGGCGGTTTGTGGGGCAGGAGATGGTATGTACGCGATCGTGGAAGCAGGGAGCAAGCAGCACCGCGTCGAGGTGGGCAAGCGGGTGGCGGTGGAGCGTGTTTGGCAGGGCGCGGAGGTCGGCGGCGAGGTGCTGTTCGAGCGCGTGCTGCTGGTGCGCGAGGACGAGCTGGTGAAGGTCGGCCGGCCGCTGGTGGCCGGCGCTCGCGTGCGTGGCACGTTGCTGCGCGAGCTGCGCGGCGATAAGATCATCGTCTTCAAGAAGAAGAAGCGCAAGGGCCACCGCAAGACGCGCGGTCATCGCCAGGACCTGTTCGAGGTCCGAATCGACGCCATCGAGGCATAGGGAGGCACCATGGCGCACAAGAAGGGGCAGGGATCGAGCCGCAACGGGCGCGACTCCAACGCGCAGCGCCTCGGCGTCAAGCGAGGGGACGGCGAGCTGGTCACCGCTGGAACCATCATCATTCGGCAGCGCGGCACCCGCTGGCGGCCGGGCGCTCATGTCGGTCGCGGCGGAGACGACACGCTTTTTGCGCTTGCCAACGGGCGGGTGAAGTTTCGTGACCGTGGCCGTCTCGGCCGTTTCATCCTGATCGAACCGGCAGGGTGACCTTCCGGACGGCGAACAACTGAATGTTCCTCGACGAGGTCCGTCTCTTCGCCTTGGCTGGTGACGGGGGACGAGGTTGTGTGAGCTTTCGCCGCGAGAAGTTCGTTCCTCGCGGCGGTCCCAATGGCGGCGACGGCGGCAATGGCGGCAGCGTGATCGCCCAGGCCCAGCGCGACTTCGGGACCCTCGCCCACCTCTACCGAAAGCACATCATCAAGGCGCGCCGCGGCGAGCACGGCCGAGGTTCGAACCAGACCGGCGCCACCGGCGAGGATGCCGTGATTCCCGTCCCCCCCGGCACGTTGATACGGGATCTCACTTCCGGTCAGGTTGTCGCCGACCTGGTACACGCGGGCGACACGGTGGTGGTGGCGCGCGGCGGGCGGGGCGGGCGCGGCAACCAGCACTTCGCCACACCGACCCATCAGGCGCCGCGGTTTGCCGAGGAGGGAACTCCGGGCGAGGGGCGGCAGCTTCAGCTCGAGCTCAAGCTGCTTGCGGACGTCGGCCTGGTGGGCCTGCCCAACGCCGGCAAGTCAACGCTCATCTCGCGGATCTCGGCGGCCCGCCCGAAGATCGCCGACTACCCCTTTACCACGCTCATCCCCCAGCTCGGGGTGGTGAGCCGTGACGGCGGCATGCGCTCGCTGGTGTTCGCCGACATCCCCGGGCTGATCGCCGGCGCTCATGCGGGCGCCGGCCTCGGGCACCGCTTTCTGCGCCATGTCGAGCGCTGCCGGGTGCTGCTCCATCTCGTGGATCTGACCAACGAGACGCCGATCGGCGAGCAGGTGCTGGTGGTCAGGCGCGAGCTCGAGCTGCACGACGCCACGCTCGTTGACCGCGCGACGATGCTGGTGGGCACCAAGCTCGACGCCTTGGGCGACCGCACGCGCCTTGAGGAGCTGACCACCGCCGCTGCGGCCCTCGCCCTGCCGGTGGTGGCGGTCTCGGCGGTCAGCGGCGAGGGTCTCGAGGAGATGCTCGAGCTTGCTTTTCGCCTGGCGGGCCGACGGTGAGCGGGCTGGCGATCTTCGGCGGTACCTTCGATCCCGTCCACCTGGGCCACCTGCTTCCTGCTCGCCGGGTCTGCGATCTGTTTGGTTTCACCCAGGTGCTCTTCGTGCCGGCGGCGCTGCCGCCGCACAAGCAGGGCGAGAGCGTGACTCCCTTCGCGCACCGCTTTGCGATGCTGGCGCTCGCCACGCAGGATGAGGACCGGTTCCTCATCTCAGATCTTGAGCTTGGCCGCGCGGGGCCGTCCTACACCTTCGAGACGCTGCGATCATTGCGCCAGTTGAGCCCGGAAGAGGAGCTCTTCTTTCTCCTCGGGAGTGACTCCTTTCTGGAGATCGAGAGCTGGCACCGCTGGCAGGAGATCGCCGAGCTCGCGCACCTGGTGGTGCTGCACCGTCCCGGCGCCTGGGGCGAGGAGCTCCGTCGCCGCTCGCCCGCGGCCCTGCTGGACCGGCTGCGGCCGCTGGCGGCGGGGGCGGGGGCGCCCATCGCGGCGCCCGGCGAGCGTCTCGTCTACCTCGTCGAGCACGAGCCGGTGGTCGCCTCGGCCACCGAGATCCGTGACCGGCTCCACCGAGGTCTCCATCTGGGCGGCCTGGTGCCGCGCGCGGTCGAGCGCTACATCCGCAAGCATCGCCTGTACCATCTCGAGAGTGAGGGAAACGGTGCACGCTGAGGTCCTCGACCGGATCCGCGCCATGGTCGCGGCGCTGGAAGCAAAGATGGCGTATCACCTGCTTGCCCTTGATGTCTCTGCCCGCACCTCGATTGCCGAGGCCTTTGTGCTGTGCTCCGTCGGCTCGCCCCGCCAGGCTCAGGCGGTCGCCGACGAGGTGGATCGCACGCTCGTGGCGCTGGGTGAGCGGCCACTTTCGGTCGAGGGCTACGCGCCGGGGAGCTGGATCCTGATGGACTACGGCGACATCGTCCTCCACATCTTCCTCGAGGAGCGGCGCGAGTACTACGCGCTCGAGCGCCTATGGGGCGACGCCCCGGCGATCGCCCCGCGCGTCCTGCCGGCCACCCCTTGAGCCTGCTCTTTGCCACCCGCAACCGCCAGGCGGCCGAGCTCTCCCACACCCTCGCCCGGCTCGCGCCTTCCGGGCTCACGATTCTGCTCGAGGGCGAGACCGGCGCCGGCAAGAGCTACCTCGCCGCCGCGCTCCACCGCCGCGGCCGCGCTGGCCGCCCGCTGGTGGTGGTGGATTGTGGCGCGATCCCGGAGACGCTTCTGGCCGCCGAGCTGTTCGGCCATACCGCCGGGGCTTTCACGGACGCGACGCGCGCACGCACCGGCGCCCTCCTGCGTGCCGGGGACGGCACCGTGGTGCTCGATCGCATCGACGCGCTGGCCCCGGAAGCACAGGTCACCCTGCTGCGGGCGCTCGATGAGCGCCGGGTGACGCCGGTGGGCAGCCAGGCCTCGCGGCCAGTCGCTGCGCGGATCATCGCCCTTGCCGGCGCCGGGCTCACCGCGCGCCTCGACACGGGCGAGTTTCGCAGCGACCTCTACCACCGAATCGGCGGCTTTCACGCGCAAATTCCGCCGCTGCGAAGGCGCCCCGAGGACATCCTGCCCCATGCGGCGGCGACGCTGCGCCGGTTTTCCCGGCACTCCGACAGGAAGCGGCTCGACCCGGAGGCGGCCGAGCTGCTCGTCGCCCATCCCTGGCCGGGCAACTTCCGCGAGCTCGAGACCGTGCTTGAACGGGGCTCCCTGCGCTCAAGCGGCGCCGAGATCCACCCCGCCGACCTTGCCCTCGGCAGCGAGTGTTGGCCGCAGGTGATGGCTCTGGCGGCCGAGCGGCGCCTCAAGGCAAGCGAGGTGACGCGGCTCTACGCGCTGCTGGTGCTGGCCGACGAGGGAGGCAATGTCTCGCGCACCGCGCGCTCTCTCGGCCTGTCGCGGCGGACCCTGATCCGCTGGCGGAAGGAATGACTGGCGGCCTGCTTGTAGTCTGGGTGGGAAACCGCCCGGTGCGGGCGCTGGAGGAGCTCGCCGACGACTACCAGGCGCGGATCTCCCGCCTGGCGCCATTCACGCAGGTTCGCGTGCGCCCCGCGAGCGGCCGGGGCCTGGACGCGAGCCGGGCGCTGGCCCGGGAGGCCGGGCGCATCCGCGAGCATTTGCGCCCTGGCGACCACCTCGTCGTGCTCGACGAGCGCGGCCGCGAGCAAACCACGGTCTCACTCGCGGCCTGGCTCGCCGGAGCTCTCGAGCGCGCCAGGGTGGCACTGGTCGTGGGGTCCGACCTCGGGCTCGATGAGGCGCTGCGGCGCGAGGCGCGCGAGGCGCTCGCGCTCTCGCGGCTCACCCTGCCGCATGCGCTCGCCCGGGTGCTCCTGCTCGAGCAGCTCTACCGGGCGCTCGATCTCAATGCCGGCGGGGCCTACCATCGGCCCGACATCCGCTGCGCACCGAGGTGACTTCGGGAGTATAATCGCGCGCTTGAGGAGGAGGGGCGGGTGAGTCAGAGCGCCGATTTGAAAGTGGTTCGCGAGCACCTTGAGACGAAGCGCAAGGAGTTCCTCGACGGGGTCGCCCGGGCGCGCGCCAAGGGGGCCGTCGAGGCGGAGGTCGGCGCCCCCGACATCGCCGATCGCGCCAGCAGCGCTTTCCAGCGTGAGTTCTCGTTCTTTCTCTCAGAAAATGAGAGCCACATTCTCCACCTGATCGAGGAGGCGCTCGTGCGTCTCGACAGCGGACGCTATGGTTCCTGCATCAATTGCCAGGAGACGATCGAGGAGGCGCGCCTGCAGGCGATCCCCTGGGCGCGGCACTGCATCGCCTGCCAGGAGCTGCAGGACCGGGGAGAGCTCTAGGAGCCTGTCGGAGAAATGCGGCGGGCCGCGCGCAGGGGACTTGCTGAGGAGAGGATGGCCAATGAAGCGTGCTCCAAAATCCGGATTT
>JAZDGE010000209.1:0-2619 GCA_043807175.1 Acidobacteriota bacterium | reverse complement strand
CCGCCCGGCCCGTTTCATACCGATTCCACGTCAATCGTAGGTTATTGCTGTCATCCCGAAGGCGATGCCGAGCGCAGGCGAGGCGAGCCAGAGGGACTGGGAGGGCGGTCAGCCACCCACCCAACCAGATCCCTCGCTCTCGCTCGGGATGACACGATCAACCTACGACGGATGTGCAACTGGTATCACTGCCCATCAAACGATACCGGCACTCCCGACGCGCCCGCGGCGCGTCGCGAGAACTCCGCCAAGCAGCACGAGCAGGGTCGCGGCGCTCAAGACGCGAGCCGCCCGGCGTAGCGGGGTGGGATGCAGCTCGAGCACGACGCGGTGCTCGCCGGCGGGCAGCGCGAAGGACATCGTGCCGCGGATGGGAACGATGGTGATCTCCTCCGCGTGTCCGTCCACGGTGACGCGCCACCCCGGGTAGAAGAAGGTCGCCGCCTCCACCTGCGTCGCGTCCGCCGCTCGCACCAGAACCTCCTGCCGGGCGGTGCGTAGTTTCTGAGACAGAATCTCGACTGGCGCATCCACCCCAACCAGCCGCTTCTCCGTGAACGGCGGGCGCTCGGTGACCCAACGCGGCTCGTACTCCTCGCGGGTGGTGGTGTTGATCCCGCTGGCCGCGATGCGGCCCGGCGTGTAGTACTCGTCGTCGAAGGTGAGGTACCCCCTGGGCTCGGTGTGGGGCAGGTTGAGCAGCACGAGGATCGCGGCAGCGCCGATCATGGCCTTCCGCGGCAGCCGATCGAAAAGCGGCACCGCCAGCAACGGTAGGAAGAGGCCCGGGAGAAACAACGCCCGCCACGGGTAGGCGAGGTACTGCAGCGTCTCCACGCGCGCCCAAAGCGGCGCCGAGAGGGTGGTTGCAAGCCAGGCGCCGCCGACCGCGAGCGCCGCGAACGCCAGCCCCTCGGCCCGGCGCACCCGCTCGCGGTCGCGCAGCAGCACGACAACGCCCGCGATCGCCAGCAGCAGATGGAGCGGTCCGAGGGCGAACGACATCTGGTCACCGGTCCCCGGCCCCGAGAAGCCATGGCCCCAAGGCGACCAGAGGAGCTGCGACGGCGCCAGGGCGTGCCGGCTCCACGCGAGGAAACCCTCGCGAAGCAAGGAGGTCTTGACGAACCCCTTCTCCACCAGGGCCGGCAGCCAGAAGAACGCCGACAGGCCGAGCCCGGCCGCCAGGGTGAGGCCGCCAGCGGCGAGCGCCTGCACCCGCCGCTCCCCCGCCAGCGTTCTCACGAGGACGAGCAGGGCGAGCGAAGGCACGAGCAGCAACGCCACGGCGTTGTGGCCCAGTACGACAAGCGCCACGGCGGCGCCGCCGAGAGCGACCCCGGCCGCGTCCGGGCGGTCGCACACCCGCAGCACGGCGAGCAGGGCGAGCGGCGCCAGCGCCAACGCGGCGGCCTCGGCGAAGGCGCTCCGCACGACCAGGTCGAGGCTCAGGTACGGCGCGAACAGCCACGCGGCGGCCCCGGCGAGCGCCGCCCTCCGACTCGCCTTCCAGCGCCGCCCGAGCCGGTACATTGCGGCCGCGCCAATCACGTGCAGCAGGGCAAGGGCGAGCTGCAGCGAGTCGGCGAGCCGCAGCCCGAGCCGGTCGAACGGGAGCGCCGCCGCGTAGAGCAGCGGCGGGGCAAACTCGAAGAGCGGCTGGCCGTGACCATTGCCGAGATCTGCCGCCCACAGCGGTGGGAGATGCCCGTCGGACACGGCGCGGGCGAGCTCGACGAGGCGCGGCGGGTACTCGGTGGCGTCGTGCCCGGAAATGAGCTGGCCGCGAAAGAGCGGGCGCAGGGCGAGGAGGGCGAGCAGCGCGAGCAGGGCGGCCGCGAGGCATCGTGGGGTGGCGAGCCGCCGCGTTCGCTCGCCCAGCCGTGTCGCCATGCGCTCCTCGCTCCGCACGAGCCACGGCCGCCGCAAAACCAGCGCACAGCAAGCAAAGAGGCCAATGCCCAGGCCCAGGAGCAGCGAGCGCAGCGGCCCCGGCGCGTAGCGCACAGCCACCTCGTGCTCGCCCGCCGGTACGGGGACGGCGGCGAACCCCGGCGTCACCCGCAGGATCGCCACCGGCTGGCCGTCCAAGGTCGCCCTCAGGCCCGGGTCAAAGGTGATCTTCAGCAGGACGTGACACTCCCGCGCCAGGCGTACCCTCGCCCGGTAAACTTCATCTTCCTTGCTCTCTCGGAGGATTTCACCGCGGTAGCCCGCCAGCTCTGCCGGGACCGCCGGGAAGGGCTCCCAGCGGGCGAACCCGGGCAGAGCCGGGCCGCCGCTCTCGAGCGCCGCCACGACGCCATGCGCGGGCAAGGGGCCGGCAAGCCAGGCGGAGCTCGGGTCGTGGGTGGTCGCGGGCGGACCCGTGTAGCGCGCGCCGACATCGACGAGTCCGAAGTAGCCCTCGGGCGAAGCCTCGTAGACAGCGAAGCGGCCGTGCACCCCACGCCGCCGCCAGTGTTTCGGGGGCGCCATGGCCGCCGGGGCCACCACGGCGCGAATCCCGAAGAGGACGTCGTGCACCGGGCTTGCCTCGTCCCGCAACACCATGATGTCGGAGGTGCGCGACATCGAGTGGTAGAGGAGGCTCGCCTGGTCGAGGTGCGCGCGGGCGAG
>JAZDGE010000208.1:0-9557 GCA_043807175.1 Acidobacteriota bacterium | reverse complement strand
CCGATCCTCTTCGCGGCGGAGGGAGCTGTCGGCTGTCGGCTGTCGGCTGTCGGCTGTCTCCTGGCCCCGGTCCCCGGTCCCCATTGGTTTCACAGGCGCACCTCGAAATCCTCGATTACCGGGTTGGCGAGCAGCTCGCGGCAGGCCTCCTCGACATGCGCGCGGACCGTAGCCGCGTCGCTGCCCTCGACCTCGAGCAGGAGCAGCTGCCCGCCCCGCACCTGGGGGACCTCGGCGTAGCCGTGGCCGGCCAGCCCGCGGCGAATCGCCTCACCCTGCGGGTCGAGCACCTCGCTCTTGAGCTTCACGCGCGCTTCAACGAGCATCGCGACCTCCCGGCCGGCGGCCTGCCGGCGCCAGCACCTCGCGAGGCGTCGCCTCAAACTGACGAGGTGAAGCCTCACGTCGATAGTTGACAGTTGACAGTCTCCCCCACACCCCACCCAGCAAACCCTTGCACCCGTCCCCCACCCGAGCGCCCGACTCGAAACCTTTGCTCATTCGTTCACATCCTGCCCCGATCATACGTCTAGTCCTCACCGTCCAACCCGGGGGAAAGGCTAGCAGCTTTCAGGCTTCATTGCCTGCAGCCGGGCGGGCGGGGCAGCGCCCCGGCGGGTGCCAGCGCATGTCGATCCTCGCCTGCTGAATCGAACATTCCGCGCCGTCCAGGTCCACCTTCCTGGTTTCCGGCGCCAGCCGTCCCGACGCTCACCACCAGTGGCTCGAACTGATCTGCCATCATCAACTGCACCGGCGAGCCGGCGAGCAGTTGCTGCAGCTCCCGCTCGACCAGCTCCGGGCGATTGTTCTCGCGCGACAGGTGCATCCCCACCACCAGCTCCAGCTCGCCGTGCACAATCGCCTCGAGCACAGCGCGCGCCTGCTCGTTCGAGAGATGGCCGGTGCGCGAGGCGATGCGCTGCTTGAGCGGCCAGGGATAGGGGCCGGCGCGCAGCATGTCGAGGTCGTGGTTGCACTCGAGCAACAGGGCATGGCAGCCCGAGATGCGCTCTATCAGGAGCTGCGTGCCGACGCCGGTGTCGGTGATCACGCCCACCCGGCAGTCTCCGTGGGTGAGCACGAAACCCACCGGCTCGCGGGCGTCATGGCTCGTGCTTACCGGCAGCACCGCAAGCTCGCCGATCGTCACCTCGCGGCCGGACACCAGAGGCTCTAGGAGAGGGACTTCCTTACGCAACACTCCGGCGGTGCCAGCGGTGGCCAGCACCGGGATCTGGTGGTGGCGGAGGAATACCTCCAGCCCCCTGGTGTGGTCGGTGTGCTCGTGAGAGATCACGACCGCGTCGAGCGCCGCCACCTCGAGCCCCACCGCACCCATCCGCCGGCCGAGCCGGCGCAGCGAGAGCCCGCAGTCGATCAGCACGCGGGTATCGCCGGCCTGGGCCACCAGGGCGTTGCCGCTCGAGCCCGAGGCAAGGATGCTCAACCGCAACTCACACTCCCGTCGAGCCGAAACCGCCGGCGCCTCGAGCGCTCTCGGGAAGCGACTCCTGCTCACCAAACGCCCCACGCACCACCGGCGCGACCACGAGCTGAGCGATGCGCTCGCCCCGCCGCACCACGTAGGGCTCGCTGCCGAGGTTCACGACGATCACCATGAGCTCACCACGGTAGTCACTGTCGATCGTCCCCGGCGCGTTGGCCACGGTCACACCGTGCTTGAGCGCCAGGCCCGAACGCGGCCGCACCTGGACCTCGAACCCGGCTGGGATCGCCAGCGCCAGGCCGGTCGGAATCGCCCGCCGCTCCCCCGGCGCGAGCACGAGCTCGCGCTCGAGCGCGGCGACCACATCGGCTCCCGCCGCGCCCGCCGTGGCGTAGGCCGGAAGTGGCAACCCGGCCCCATGCGCCAGCCGCCGCACCGCCACCTCGACCAGGTGGCAGCCTCCTTCCGATCCCTCGCCCGGCGCGCTGGCAGCCCCGGTTCGCGGCCGACCCGCGAGGCTCCCCGCACCTCTCGCCCCTCGGCTTTCACCCGGTCGGCCGGGGGTGCCGTTCCCTGGGCGGGCGGGGGCCGGACCCCGGTCTTTCCGGGCGGGGGCCCTGTCCCCTGTCCCCTGTCCCCTGTCCCCTGTCTTGCCCATCACGCCACCCTCCGCGGCAGCGAGGCGGGAAGCAATGCGCCGCCGTGAGGCCCGCACACAGCTCCGGCCAGTTGATCGAGGACGACTAGATCGCTCGCCAGCGCGCGCACCCGCTCGGGCGTGATCGCCCTCAGCTCGCCCCGCACCTGCTCGGCGTCGAACCGCCGGCCGCGCGCGAGGTGCTCGCCGGCGTGAGCGTCCATGAGAGCGTAGGTCCCCTCGGTGCCGAGCAGCAGGCCCGACAGCAGCGCCTCGCGGGCAAGCTCGACCTCGCGGTCGGTGATGCCACCGCGGGCGACCTCCTCGAGCACGCGCAGCACAGCGTCCCAGCAGATGGCGGCATGGCGCAGCGGGCACGAGAACGTAATCTCCAGCACGCCGGCCCGTGAGGTGGAGTACACCGAGGCGCCAACGTCGTAGACCAGGCCGAGGCGATCGCGCAGCTCGCGAAAAAGGCGGCTGGAGTTGCCTTCCCCGAGCAGTTGCTGGAGCGCGCCGAGGGGCGCCATCTCCGGGTGGTTCGCCGGCAACGCCGGCAGCACGAGGTTGGCATAGACCTGCTCGAGACCGTCTCGCTCGTCAACCACGAAGCCGCTCTGCCACGCCGGCGCCGGCAGCGCCCGCGGGCGGAAGCGGCCGTCGGGAAGCTGCCTGAGACGGCGCGCGATCTCGGCCTCGTGCACCGGTCCCACCGCCACCAGGACCAGGCCGGGGGCGGCGAAGCGCTCGGTGTGAAATCGCTTCAGCTCCCGGACCGTGAGCCGGCGGACCACCTCGCGCCGGCCAAGTACCGGGCGGGCGAGCGGATGGCCACCCCAGCACGCCAGCAGTGCATGCTCCGCCGCCACCTCTGCCGGCGAATCCTGGACGAGATCGAACTCCGCCGCCACCACCCCGCGCTCGATCTCGAGCTCCTCTGCCACAAAACGCGGCTCGAATAGCGCCTCGACGAGGAGGTCCAGCGCCTCGTCGAAACGGTTGGCAGGGACATGGGCGGTGATCGCCAGCGTCTCGCGAGTGGTGAAGGCGTCCACCGCCCCACCCATCGAGTCGATGAGCTCGGCGATCGCCTCGGGTTCCCGGCGCGTGCTGCGGCGTAGCAGCAGGTGCTCGATCAGGTGGGTGATGCCGGAAAGCTCCAGCGGCTCCTGCGCCGAGCCGCCGCGCAGCCACACTCCGAGGGCGGCAGTGGCTGCCCCTGGCGCCTCCTCGACGATCAAGACCGGATCCGCCCCCATGGAGGGCGAAGTTTACCGCATGCCCTGGCCGGTAGGTCGTGGTTCGTGGGCCGTGGGTCGAGGCTCAAGCCGGAACCGGGCGGCCTCGGCGCAACCCGCCGCAGCTCCTGTCCGCTACGTGGTCGCACTCGCCCGCGCTCATCGCATGTTCGTGCCGCCCTGGCGCCCACATCCAGCGAGCGGTGCTAACCTTGCTGCCGATGACGAGCGGGCGAGATGAGACGCTGTGTCATGCGTGCCAGGCGAGCATTACCGGCGAGGCGACGGCTTGCCCGCAGTGCGGCGCGACGCTGATCCCGGATTCTCTGACCCCCACCCGTGCTCACCTCGCCGTTGCTCAGGCGGAGCTTCGAGAGCCGCCAGGAAAGCCAGGAGCCGCGTCGCCGGCAGGTTCGGCGCCCGACTGCCCGGAGTACGGGTTCGCTCCCGGCACGCTGTTCGCCGGCCGCTTACGCATCGTCAGCCTGCTCGGCCGGGGCGGGATGAGGATGGTCTACCGCGCCGACGATCTCAAGCTCGGGCAAGCGGTGGCCCTGAAGTTCCTGCCTCCGACGCTGCGTGATGACCCTGCGCACCTGGCGGCGCTGGTTGCGGAGGTTCGCAACGCGCGTCAGGTTTCTCATCCCAATGTTTGCCGCGTCTACGACATCGGCGACCACGAGGGGCTCCACTACCTGTCCATGGAGATGGTGGACGGCGAGGATCTGGCCTCGCTCCTCAGGCGCATCGGCCGCCTGCCGGCGGGCAAGGCACTCGAGGTGGCGCACCAGCTCTGCGCCGGGCTCGAGGCCGCCCATGACCGCGGCGTCATCCACCGGGATCTCAAGCCCGCCAATGTGATGATCGACGGGCGCGGGCACGCCCGGATCACCGACTTCGGGCTCTCGGTCCGACCGGCGGAGGGGAGTCGCGCCGGCGAGGTTGCCGGCACGCCGCTGTACATGGCGCCAGAGCAGCTCGCAGGCGGTGGCGGCTCGGTCAAAAGCGACCTCTACTCGCTCGGCCTCGTCCTTTACGAGGTCGTCACCGGCAAGCGCGTGTTCGACGCGCCTACCACCAGTGAGCTCCGGCACCTGCACGCGAGCAAACCGCCGCTGCCGCCCTCGCGACTGGTTGCCGACCTTGACCCGGCGGTGGAGCGGGCGATCCTGCGCTGCCTGGAGAAGAACGCGGCGGCAAGGCCGCGCTCGGCGGCCGAGCTGGCGGCGCTGCTCCCCGGGGGCGATCCGCTCGCGGCGGCGCTTGCCGCCGGGCAGACACCCTCGCCGGAGATGGTCGTCGCCCAGCGCAACCTCCGGCACGGACGCGGCGACCTGCGCGGCACGTTGCGGCTCTCCGTGCTCGTGTTCGCCGTCGGGGTTGGCGAGAATCTACTACGCGCCCATTTTGCCTGGGCCTCGTCGATGGACCTCTTCTACTGGATTCGCACCAACGGCGCCTCCGCACTCTGGGGTACCGTGCTTCTCGGTCTTCTCTACCTGGCGCTCGAGCCCTACCCGCGGCGCCACTACTCTCACATGCTGGTGGGCTGGAGCCGGGTGCTTGCCGGCCGCGTGCGTGACCCGCAGGTGGGCCGCGAGCTCCTGATTGGCGCCCTTGCCGGGCTCACTCTGGCCACCTTGACGTTCCTCGTTTCGGTGGGCGCCACGCGGTTCTTCGATGTCGGTACCCCTGCCGTTGTCGAACGGCTTTCCTCCCTGCTCGGCCTGCGCTATCAGCTCGGCCTGGTGGTCGGGCTGGCCGGCTTTGCCCTCGCGGGTACGGTCATCCTCACGGCGACCCTTGCGCTCGGGCGCGTGATCCTGCGCCGCAGATGGCTGGCGGTTACCCTTGTTGGAGTCGAGATTCTTGTCGTCAACCTCCGCCAGCAGGCCGACTGGGTGCCGACGGCGGTCGCCTTGGTGATCGCCGCTGCGGGCATGCTGGTTGGGCTCGGCGTGCTCATGCGCTGCGGTATTCTCTGTTTCTGGACTGCCGGGATTTCCGAGTTCCTGTTCCTGCGGCTGCCGCTGCCGCTCGATCTCTCGGCCTGGTACGCCGGCGCGTCGCTGCTGGGCGTTTCCCTCGTTCTGGGCATCGCCCTCTTCGGTTTCCACACCTCGCTTGGCGGCCGCCCGATCTTCGGCGGTGCGATTCTCAAGGACGAGTGAGGCCTCCAGGTGGGTGCCGGTCGACCTTGCCGCGGGCCAGGGAAGCGAGTACGCCGAGGGCGCACAGCACGGCGAACGACGTGAACGCCCATCGCGTGCTCGCGAGCAGCTCACCGGCGGTTTCTTTCCCCACCCTTGCAGCCCCCATGAAGTGGGCGAGGATCAGCGCCACCACCGCCATCGAGAGCGCCTGGCCGACCAGCCGCATCGTGCCGAGCGTGGCCGAGCCAACGCCGTAGTTCTTCCTCTCGACCGCGCCCATCACCGCGTTGGCGTTGGGTGAGGAGAAGAGCCCGAAGCCGATCCCCATGAGCAGAAGACCACCCACGACCGTCGTAGTCGGCGTCGCGCCGCCGAACATCGCGAACACCGCCAGCGCCAGTGCGGAGAGCGCCATCCCCAGCGAGGCCACGATGCGCGGTTCGACACGGTCGGACAGCCGTCCCGCAACCGGCGAGAGCAACATCATCATCACCGGTTGGGCGAGCAGGATCAGGCCGGCGCCCTGCGCGTCGAGGCCCTTGACGGCCTGGAGGTAGAGCGACATGAGGAAGGTCGTCGCGAACGTCGCGCTGTAGTGGATCAGCGCCGCCAGGTTTGAAAAGGCGAAAACGGCGCTTCTGAAGAGCCACAAGTCGAGCAGCGGCTGCGCCACTCGCGTCTCGTGGACGAGAAAGCCGATCACACCCAGTGCTCCGCCGAGCGCCATCCAGCGGGCGGCGGGAGCGCTGCGCAACGCCGCAATGCCGCCCATCAGCAGGGCGATCGCGAGCGTGTAGGCGAACGCTCCGGCGAGGTCGAGGCGTTCCGCCTGCTCAGGGCGCCGCTCGCCCGGCACCGCGGCCGCCGTCAGAGCGGCGACCAGGACGCCCAGCGCGGCGCCAAGCAGGAAGATCACGCGCCAACCCAGATGCTGCGTGATCACCCCCCCCAGCACCGGTCCCAGCGAGAGGCCGGCATAGACGGCGGCGGTGCTGATCCCCAGCACCCGGCCGCGCTCGGCCGGCGGAAAGGCGCTCACCAGCATCGCCACGCCGGTAGCAAAGCTGATCGCCCCACCGATTCCTTGCAGGGCGCGAAAGACGATCAGGCTCGCAGCCGATGGGGCGATGGCGCAGCCGGCGGAAAACACCGCCTGGACAAGCGCACCCGCGATGAACAGGCGCTTGCGACCGGCAAGGTCGGCGATCCGCCCGCAGGGGAGGAGCAAGGCTGCCGGGGCGATCAGGTAGGCAGTGACGATCCAGTTCAGGCTCACCGCCGATGCGCCAAGGTCGCGACCGATGGTGGGAATGGCCACGTTGAGCGAGGCGCCCATGAACGGCGTGAGGAATGACGCCGCCGCGGTCACCACGAGGACGCTGCGCCGGCCATTTGGCTGAGGCGTACCGCCTCCACCCTCACCCTGTCTGGATGATGCCGCTGCCGAACCGAGTCCGATCTCTTTTTGCATGCTGCAAATCATTGCGTCGCGCGAGCGAGAATCGCCTCCAGAAGAGCCGGGGAGACGACCGAGAGAAAACGCGCGCGACAGTCGGCGGTGACGCGCTCCAAGCGCTCGCCATCGCGGCCGGTGAGGGCAGGCCGGGGCCCCCCAGTCGCGAATTGGTGAGACATCGTCTCACCAATGCCCGAGGACGCGCCCGCCACCAGGACGCCCTTGCCCTGCCAGAAGGACGGAGGTCTGCTCATCGAGAGAGTGTACCCGGGCTGCCCGCCGCGGCGTTCAAGTTTCGATCGTGACCTCGACGCGGCGGTTGGCCTGGCGCCCCTCGGCGGTGGTGTTGTCCGCCACTGGCCTGGCCTCGCCGTGGCCGGCGGCGGTCAGGCGCGCCACCTCGATGCCCTTGGCCACCAGCCAGTCTCGCACCGCCTTCGCCCGCGCGAGTGAGAGCTCCTGGTTGTAGGCGTCGGCGCCGATCGCGTCGGTGTGTCCCTCGATGCGCACTGGCCGCGCCGCGAAGCCCTTCACGACGGCTGCTACCTCGCGCAGCGTGCGCTCGGCGTCGGGGCGGATCTCGGCGCGGTCGAAGTCGAACAACACCGAGCCGGCGAGCTGGATCGTGATCTCGGTCGCGCTTCGCCTGGCGCCCAGACGCGCCAGCCGATCGTCCAGCGAAACCGCGCTCCCGGCCAGACCGGTGGCAAACCCCGCGATGCCGGTGGTGCGGTCGACGAGGGTCGTGATCCGCATCGTGAGCCTGGTCGTCTTGTTGGCGTTGAACGGCGCCGCGACGACACGCTCCGCGAGCTGCTGCGCGCCCGCGGGCTCGGGATCTTCCCACGGTACCGGCGCGGCGTTCCCCACCTGCGTGGCTACCTGGGGCGCCGCAGCGGCAGCCGGTTGGGCCGCCCCTGCTGCACGTCCGCCCGCGTCTCTTGCGCTCTCGCTGCGCGCGCACCCTGCCATCAGGGCAACGACCAACCCCAGGCACAAGACCAGGATGCTCCGCATGGTCCTAGCGATCCGTAATCGCGATCTCCTCGAACGGCTCGACATTGTTGAGGAAGATCCCGATCTTCTTGACCTCGGGCGGCGGCGCCGGCAGCTTCATCCAGAAGCGGTGCGTTTGCCCCGGGTCGATGCGCACCGAGATGCCATAGGTGCTGTTGCCGATGAAGTCGGCCGACGCCGAGGCCAGGGCGTTTCCTTCCTTGTCGGTGAGCACATAGTACTTGGTCCCGCTCTCCTCGTCGACGGCGTAGCAGACGTCCTTGCCGGTGAAGCCGAACGCGATATCAGCGTATTTCTCACCGCTGTTGGTCGCGGCCCACTTGACGGTCAGTACGCTCCCCTTGCGCTCGACAGTCATCAGGTCGATGCCGACTCCCGCCCAGTTGCTGCTCGCGGTGACGAGCGGCTTCGGAGCCTCCGCCGCCGATAAGGCACCTGGCAGCAACGTGATCGCAAGCACGAGAAGAAATGTGAGCCTGCGCATGAGTCCCTCCTCTTGCTGGTGGCGATGCTACCACGCTCGGCAGGTTGCGGCTTCGTGGCTCCGGTGTCAGGCGCTTACGTCTCACGCGTGGCTTTGGGCGGGGAACGGGCGGATGGGCTTGCTGGGTGGGGTGCGGGGGAAACTGTCGACTGTCGACTTCCCCGAGTGGTGGCTGAGGTGCCAGGTCGGGCACTCTTGATCCGGGTGGCTTGGCGGCCGACCGATTATCTCGCGGCGATGTAGAGGGGGTCGCCGGAGATGTTGTCGATCACCGAGGCGTAGGCGAAGAAGGCGCCGTCTGGCGTCGTGGTGACGATCTCCGCGTAGCCCGCCTCGACATCGCCAGCGCCCGCCTTGCCGAACACGTCGGTCACCTGGACGAACGCTCCCGGTTTGAGCGTGTAGATCTGGGTCGCGACCCGCGCCCCGTTGCCGCGGTAAAGGCTTGCCTCAATCACCACCTCCACCGCCGAGGGGTTGACGAACCCCAGGTTGGTGCGAAAACCCCGGTCGCGCGTGGCCGATGACGCGAGCGGAAACAGCCGTTGGATCTCGCCGGCCCGCGCCGCGTCGCCCTGCCGCTTCGCCCGAATGAGCTGCCCGAACGTGCCCTGCGCGGTCTGATTGTAGGTGCGCCCGGACACCACCAGAGCCCCTTCGGAGCCGATCCGCAGCGCCGCCACCCCGCTGATCCCGAAAACGCTGCTGAGGATATCCGTGTGCGCCACGGCCTGGCCCGCAGGCAAGCTGAATCCCCGCGTTTCGCCCGTGCTGGTGGCGCCGTCCTGCAGCAGCTCGACGGTGTACCCGACGCTTTCCGCTCCCGGGTTGTAGAGCGAGATATCCGTCCTCCACTGCGACCCCTTGACCCCGCTGGTGTGCGCCGCGGCCGGGACATACAGCGGCTCGCCCATGGGCGCCGGTGGTGGCGGCGGCTCGACTCGCGTCGCGGCCACGTTCGACAACGGCGAGGCAAGCGTTTGCGGCCCGCATGGCGCCTTCGCCACCACTCGGTAGTAGTACGTCTTCGAGCTGCTCACCGGGTGCGAGAACGAGGCAATCGGATCGGTCGCCACGACTCGCGCCGCCCCGGCAAACGAGGAATCCTCCGCCTCCTCGACC
>JAZDGE010000207.1:0-6471 GCA_043807175.1 Acidobacteriota bacterium | reverse complement strand
AGAGCGAATTCGGGTGATCACCTATGGCGTCGATTTCGCGCTCTTCGCTCCCCCGGCTGCCGGGAGTGTCGATGAGGCCCGCCGCCGCCACGGCCTGAGCCGGCCCTATGTCCTTCAGCTCGGCGCGCTGGAACAGCGCCGGGGGCTGGATCTGGCCCTCGCGGCCTGCGCCTCGCTACGCGGGCGCGGCGCCGATCTTGCGCTGGTGCTGATCGGCGAGCAGCGAGCTGCGGTTGCCGAGCTGGCATGCCTTCCGCCTTGGGTGAGCCGGCTCGGCCGGGTCCCGGATGACGAGCTGCCAGCCCTCCTCGGCGGGGCTGCCGCGGTGCTCGCCCCCAGTCGCGGCGAGGGCTTCGACCTTCCGGTCCTGGAGGCGCTTGCCTGTGGCGCGGTCGTGGTGGCTTCCGACATTTCCGTGCATGTCGAGCACTTTGCCGGCAGCGTCGAGCTCTTCGCCAGCGGCGACGCCGCCGCGCTCGGCGCCGCGCTGACCCATGTGCTCGAGGACAGTGAGCGCGCCGCCGCGCTGCGCGTTGCCGGGCCCGTACGCGCCAGCCGTTTCACCTGGGAGGAAGCTGCGCGCCGGCACCTCGAGCTGTGGCGCGCGGTGGCGGCGAGATGAGGGCGGCGGCGATCGTCGTGAACCACAACGGCGGCGCCGACCTCGAGTGCTGCCTGGCCGCGCTCGGGGCGCAGTCGCCGGCGGTCGAGGTGGTGCTGGTGGACTGCGCCTCGAGCGACGGCAGTCGGCGACTGGCGGAGGCGCCGCCGGCGGGAGTCCGCGGCCTTCCGCTGACCGCCAATCTCGGCTACGCGGGGGGCTGCCGCGCGGGTCTGGCGGCGCTCTCGGCGGCGGTGGAGGTGATCGGCTTCTTCAACCCGGACTGCTTTCCCGCCCCTGATTACTTCGCCCGCTGTCTCGAACGGCTCGCGGGCGACGAGCGAGCCGGCGGAGTGGCGGGTCGCCTCATTCGCCCCGGCGGCGCGTTGCTCGACTCCTGCGGACAGGTGCTGACGCCGGCACTGCTGCGGGTGCGCGATCGTGGCTACGGCCAGCCTGCGGCGGGTGCGTTCCCCAATCCCGCGCCGGTGCTTGCCGCCTGCGGGGCGGCGATGGTGTACCGGCGCGCCGCGCTGGAGGCGGCGGCAGTCGAGGGCGAGGTTTTTCCTGCCGAGTTCTTCGCCTTCTGGGAGGATCTCGATCTCGGCTGGCGGGTGAGCAACGCCGGCTGGCGGGTCGTCTATGAGCCGGCGGCGGTGGCGGTACACCGCCGCGGCGCCACCGCCGCACCCGGCCGCGGTCCGCTGACGCTGCGGCGCTCGCCTCGCCTCGCCGCCTGCATCCTCGTCAACCGCTGGGCGACTCTGCTGCGCAACCTCCACCGGGTTGATTTCCTCCACCGCCTGCCCCTACTGTTGAGTGCGGACATGGCGATGGTGGCGCTCCTCGTCCTTCATCGGCCGGCGGTGCTGCCCGAGCTGCTACGGGAGACGGGCCGCCTGCGGCTGGCCTGGCGGCAGCGCCACGCGCTGGCCCAAAGGCGGCTCGCGAGGCTGCCGTGAGTCTGCTGATCCTGCCGCTGCTCTTTGCCCTCTCGCTGCTGCTTGGGCTTTACTTCACGCCGATCGCCCGCCAGGCCGCACTGCGCTTCGGGATCGTGGATCGTCCCGACGGCCACCTCAAGCAGCAGCGGGCGCCGGTGCCTTACCTCGGCGGGCTGGCGGTGTTTCTCGCCTATCTCGTGAGCCTCGGGATGGTGCTGCAGTTCGACCGCCTGCTGCTCGGGCTGCTGCTGGCCGGGACGCTTACCCTGCTCGTCGGTCTGGTCGACGACTTTGGCGTCCTGACGCCGCTTGCCAAGCTCTTCGGCCAGGGCGTCGCGGTGTTCGCGCTGCTGCGCAGTGGCGCCGTGATCGAGCTCGCCGAGGTCCCCGACCCACTCCGCTGGCCGCTCGCTGCGCTGTGGCTGCTGGCGGTTGCCAACGCCTTCAACCTGCTCGACATCCTCGATGGTCTGGCGGCCGGCGTGGGCGCCATCGCGGCACTCGCAATGGCGGTGGTAGCGGCTCATGGGCAGCAGACCGGCCTGGCCGCGGCGTCGGTCGCACTCGCCGGCGCGCTGCTGGGCTTTGCCGTCATCAACTTCCACCCGGCACAGATCTATCTCGGGGACGCCGGCAGCCTGGCGGTCGGCATCACGCTTGGCGCCATCGCGCTCGCGATCAGGTGGAGCGAGGACAGCCCGACCGGCTTTCTCGCCCCGCTCGTGATTCTCGCCGTACCGCTCGCCGACACCGCCTATGTGAGCGTGCTGCGGGCACGCGCCGGCAAGCCCTTCTGGCACGGCAGCCCGGACCACTTTCCGCTCCGCCTGCGCCAGCGCCTCGGTGGCAGTGTGCGCAAGGCGGTGGCCGCGTGCTACCTGCTGGCCGCGGGGGGCGCCGCCACCGGGCTGGCGGCGGTGCTGCTCGAACGCTGGGAGATTGCGCTGGCCGCGCTCGGCGGCTACCTCGTCGCGGTCGCCTGCCTGCTCGTCTATCTCGTCCGGTTTCCGGTGGAGGCCGGCGAGTGAGACGCGTGGTGGTGCTGGGCGCCGGGCTTACAGGGCTTTCGGTGGCCTATCACCTGGCCGAGCGCGGCGTGGCCGCGACCGTCCTGGAGGCGGCGCCAGGGCCGGGCGGCGCCTGCCGCACGATTCAGCGCGACGGCTACCACTTCGATCTGACCGGACACCTGCTGCATCTGGCGGGAGCCGAGAGTGTCGCGCTGCTGCGCCAGCTCGGCGTGTGGCGCGAGCTGCGGCCGCGCCGCCGCCGCGCCGGCATTGTGCTCGCCGGCAAAGTGACTCCCTATCCGCTGCAGATTCACACCTGGCGGCTGCCGCCGGCGATCCGGCGCGACTGCCTGCTCGGCTTCATCGAGGCCTGGCACGTGCCCGCGCCGCCTGCGGGCGAGAGCTTCGCAGCGTGGGTGCTGGCCCGCTTCGGCGCGGGCTTCGCCCGACACTTCTTCTTCCCCTACAACCGTAAGCTGTTCTGTGCCGATCTGGCGGAGCTGACGGCCGAGTGGGTGGGCCGCTATGTGCCGCGCCCGGAGCTGGCCGATGTCGTCGACGGCGCCTTCGGGCTCTATCGCCGCCCGGTCGGCTACAACGCATCGTTTCTCTACCCGCGCCGGGGCGGCATCCAACTCCTCGCCGATGCTCTGGCCAGGCGGGTCGAGGGGCTGCGCTTCGGCGCCCGGGTGACGCGGCTCGAGCTCGCGGCGCGCAGCCTCGAGCTCGAGGGCGGCGAGCGTCTGGAATGGGACCTCCTGGTAGCCACCGCCCCGCTCACGCATCTCGCCGCCATGACCGTCGATCTTCCCGCCGGGGTGCGCGAGGCCGCCGGGCGACTGCACGCGGTGGCGGTGCACAACTTGAACCTCGGCGTGCGCGGGCCGGCCCCCCGCCGCGAGCACTGGCTCTACATTCCCGAGGAGCGCTTCCCGTTCTATCGCGTTGGCCTCCCTTCGAATCACGGCGTGGTGGCGCCGGCGGGACGCCACACCCTCTCGGTCGAGGTGAGCATGCCGGCGGGCGCGCCCGCCCCGGCCGATCTCGAGGAGCGCTGTCTGGCCTCCCTCGGCGAGCTCGGGCTCCTGCCCGATCGGAGCGCCATCGAGACCAGTGTGGCGGCGCGGATCGACCCCGCCTACGTGCTCTTCGACCGTGCCCGACCGGCGGCGGTGGCGGCACTTCGCGACGCCTTCCGGAGCGCCGGCGTAATCCTCGCCGGCCGCTGGGCGGAGTGGAAGTACTCGACGATGGAGGACGCCCTCGCCGACGGCGCGGCGGTTGCGCGGCGAGTGGGGCGATGACCCGCCTGCGCGTCCTTCACCTGATCACCATGCTGGAGCTCGGCGGGGCGCAGCGCAACACCCTCGACACCGTGACCCTGCTCGGCCGCGACGCCTTCGCCGTCGGCCTCGGCTTCGGGCTTGGCGGGGAGCTGGACGAGGAGGCGTTCGGGCTCGCTGATGTCGCGCTCTTTCCTATTCCTCATCTGATCCGCGAGGTGCGCCCGCTCGCCGACCTCGCCGCGCTCTCCGAGATGCGCCGCTGCATCCGCTCCTTTCGGCCCGACATCGTGCACACCCACTCCTCGAAGGCGGGGGTGCTGGGGCGGCTCGCCGCGCATCTGGAAGGCGTGCCTCTGGTCGTACACTCGATCCACGGTTTTGGCTTCGGCCCTCACCAGCTCGCCCCGGTGCGTTGGGCGTTTCTCGCCGCCGAGCGGCTGGCGGCAAGGTGGACCGACCATTTCATCGCCGTCTCCCACCGTAACCTCGACGAGGGTGCTCGGCTCGGTTTGTATGCCCGCGAGCGCGCCTGTGTGATCCGTTCGGGAGTCGAGCTGACCACTTTTCGCACTCGCCGCGGGGGGCCGGAGCTGCGTCGCGAGCTGGGGATCCCCGCGGCGGCGCCGCTGGTCGTTCAGGTTGCCTGCTTCAAGCCGCAGAAGGCGCCGGAACGATTCGTCGCCCTCGCCGAGCTGGTGGCGCAGCGCGCTCCGGAGGCGCACTTCCTCCTCGTCGGGGACGGCGCGCTGCGCGGCGAGCTGGAGGCGGCACGGCGAGCGGCCGGGCTGGAGGGCAGGCTGCACCTGCCAGGCTGGCGCCGCGACATCCCCGCGGTGCTTGACGCGGCGACGGTGGTGACGCTCACCTCGCGCTTCGAGGGGCTGCCCCGCGTGCTGGTGGAGGCCCGGGCTGCCGGCGTCGCGATCGCGGCGATGGCGGTGGATGGTGTGAGCGAGGTGATCGAGAACGGTGTGAACGGCTTCCTGGCTGGTCCCGGCGAGGTTGGCACGCTCGCCGACCGCGTCTGCCGGCTCCTCGCCGAGCCCGAGCTGCGTGGGGCCTTCGCCGCCCGCGGCGCCGCCGGCCTCGACGAGTTCGCACGCGAGACGATGGTGCGCCAGCAGGAAGAGCTGTACTGCGAGCTCGCCAGGACACGTCCCAAAGGTGCGGGCTCGTGCGCCAGACTACTGGCGAGGAGCTGACAAGTCGTCTCGGAGATTGCACAGCCAACTGAGGGAATGGGGGTTGGGGATTAGGGGTTGGGGGCTGGGGCTACTCCCTACCCTTTAACCCCTAAGGCGGCGGAGCCGCAACCAAATGGTTCCGGCTCCGCCGCCAGCAGTTAGCAGTTAGCCGTTAGCGGTTAGCTCAGCGGCGGTTTCGTAATGCGGGTTCAGCGTGAAAACTCGGGGTATGGTTCTGGCTCGGAACCATATTTCCGTGAGTGGATTTGGAGCATCGCACGCGAGCTTTGCTTCGAATTTTCGAAGTTGCCGAACGGTAAGCCGCTAACCCCCAACCCCTAGACCCTAACCCCCAACTCCAAATGCGAGCGAAACGAGTTCCATTCCAAGGGCTGACGGGCGAATGAGTGGGGGTAAGCTATCGGAGATGCCTGTTTGGCTTCCCCTCGCCGTCGCGGCCGCCTACGGACTGGTGCTCGGCAGCTTCTTGAACGTGGTCATCCACCGGTTGCCGCGCGAGCTCTCGCTGGTGCGGCCGCGCTCGCACTGCCCGCAGTGTGAGGCGCTGATCCGTTGGTTCGACAACGTGCCGCTGCTCTCGTACCTGATCCTGCGCGCCCGGTGCCGGGCCTGCGGCGCCCGCATTTCCGCGCGCTACCCGCTGGTGGAGCTGGCAAACGGGGCGCTTTTGGCGGCTTGCATCTGGCGCTTTGGCTTGACAGTGGAAGGCGTGCAGGCGGTGGTGTTGGTTGAGCTGCTGCTGCCGCTAGCGATCATCGACCTCGAGCACCACCTGCTCCCCGACTGGCTGACGCTGCCGGGCCTTGTTGCCGGTCTCGGCTTCTCCTTCTTCGGCGGGCTGGCGACGATGGCGGACGCGGTGGCCGGGGCGCTGCTCGGGGCGGCGATCCCCTTGGCTGTGATGGTGCTCTATCGCGCGCTGCGCGGTGTCGAGGGGATGGGCCTTGGTGATGTCAAGCTGCTCGCCATGATCGGGGCCTTTCTCGGCTGGCAGGGAGCGCTGCTCTCACTTTGCCTCGGCGCCTGCGCCGGGGCGCTGGTCGGGATCGGCCTGATCGCCGGCGGCAGGGGGAAGCGCGACACCGAGCTGCCGTTTGGCAGCTTTCTCGCTGCCGCGGCCGTGGCGGTCCTGTTCGCCGCCCCCTGGCTGCTGCGGGTTCTGGGCTGGGTGCCGGCATGAGCGGGCGCATGCCCTCGCGCCGTTTTCGCGAGCTCCAGCTCCTCATCGGCGCGGCGCTGGTGATGCTGGTGGTGGTGAACGTGGCGCAGCTCCAACTGATCACCGGCGCGCCGGTCGCGGCGGGATGGCGCTGGGGGGCGGCGGCGCTGACGCTGGCGGTGGCCGGCGCAGCCGGCCTGGTGGCCTGGCTGCTGCTCGGGCGCGCGATGGCGCCCTACCGGGAGCTGCTCGCGGAGGCCGCCCGG
>JAZDGE010000206.1:0-2350 GCA_043807175.1 Acidobacteriota bacterium | reverse complement strand
CGCCGCCGCGCACGCCGGGCCTGCGTCGCCAACCCCGCAGGAGATCGCCAGCCGCCTCGCGGCAGTGCAGGAGGTCTTCGCGCAAGTCCGGCTCTTCGTCGCGCCCTCCCGCGCCCTCGGCGAGGGCCTCACCAGCCTCGGTCTGCCCGAGGAGAAGCTGCAGGTGTCCGACTACGGCTTCGCGCCGCTCCCGCCCGCGGCGGCGCGCCGGGCCGAGCCGCGGCTGCGCATCGGGTTTGTCGGCACGCTGTGCTGGCACAAGGGCGCCCATGTCTTGCTCGAGGCGGTGCGCCACCTGCCCGCCGATCGTTTCCGCGTCCTCCTTCATGGCGGCACCGACACCTTTCCCGACTACACCGCGCGACTGCGAGAGCTCGCCGCGGGCCTGCCAGTTGAGATCTGCGGCGGCTTCGACCGCGACCGGGTCGCCGAGATCTACCACGAGCGCGACCTCCTGGTGGTGCCCTCGCTGTGGGCGGAGAACTCGCCGCTCGTGATCCACGAGGCGTTCATGGCCGGCCTGCCGGTGGTGGGCGCGCGCACCGGCGGAATTCCCGAGCTCGTGACCAACGAGCAAAACGGCCTGCTCTACGAGCCGTTCTCGGCCCTCGATCTGGCCGCTGCGCTGCGCCGACTCATCGAGCAGCCCGAGCTTCTCGAGCGGTTTCGTGGCGCCCTCCCGGCGGTCAAGACGATTGCCGAGGATGCCGCCGAGTGGGAGGGCCGCTACCGGGAAGTCCTGGACCAGGAACCGGCGGGAGCGTCCCGGGCTCTTGAATTGAGCCCGCCGCCCGCGACCAGATCCAGGTCGTGGATCGTGGATCGTGGTTCGAGGTTCGAGGACGGCCCTGAGCCGAGCAGGCCGCCCGCCGCCCGATCATTGGGCGAAATCGAGCCTGGTGCTGTCGATTCGCCGGCTCCCGGTGCCCCGCCCCCAGAAGCGGGCGGCGGCCGATCCCCCGCATCTGAAATGCCGGCGACGGCAGCGACAGGGCGGGAAGGCGCTGCGGCCGAGGTCTCGGTAGTGATTCCGACCTTCAACGGTGTTGCGACATTGTCTCACCTTCTAACTGCGCTGGAGCGTCAGCAGACGCAGTTGGCGTGGGAGACTGTGGCGGTGGACTCGGGCTCCACCGACGGTACCCTTGCGCTCCTCGATGGCCGGGTGAGCCGCGTGCTGCGCGTCCCGCGCGCGGAGTTCGACCATGGCTTGACGCGCAACCTCGGCATTCGCGAGGCCCGCGGCGAGCTCGTGGTGCTGCTGGTGCAGGATGCGATCCCGGCCTCGCCCGACTGGCTCGAACAGCTCGCCCGGCCGCTCCTCGAGGACCCCGCCCTCGCCGGGACCTTCGCCCGCCAACTGCCGCGGCCCGATGCCAGCCGCCTCACCCGCCACAACCTTGCGCGCTGGGTGGCCGCGGGCGAGGAGCCGCGGACCAGCCGGGTCTCGGGCACGGCTGCCTTTGACGCGCTCACGCCGCTGGAGCGGCTTGAGCTGTGCGCCTTCGATGACGTGTGCTCGTGCATCCGCCGCTCGGTGTGGGAGATCCATCCCATCCCCCAAGCGGCGTTTGCCGAGGACATCGATTGGGCGCGCGAGGTGCTCCTCGCCGGGCACGCGCTCGCCTTCATTCCTGCCGCCGCGGTGGTGCACTCGCACGAGCGCTCGGCCCGCTACGAGCTGGCGCGGACCCGGGCCGGCCACTACCGGCTATATGAGCTGCTCGGCCTGCGCACGATTCCGACCCTGCGCCACCTGCTGCGCTCGTTCGCCGTCACCCTCGCGGACCATCTGCGGTGCCTTCGCGTGGGCGAAGGACCCAGGCCCGGACCGCGCGAGGTCGCGCGCGCGCTCGCGCTCGCCTTCGCCTGGCCGCTCGGGCAGTACCTGGGGGCGCGCGCCGCCGCGCGCGGCCAGTCACTTGCGGGCCGGGGGCAGGTCTGATGCGCGTCCTGCTCGTCGTCCACGGCTTCCCGCCCGGCGCCGGCGGCGGCACCGAGATCTACACCCATGATCTCGCCCGCGCACTTTCCCGCCTCGGTGGGGTCGAGGTGAGCGTGCTCGCGCGTGAGGCCGCACCCGGGCGCCCCGAGTACGCGATCCGCAGCGAGCGCCGCGACGGACTCGAGATCCACCTCATCAACAACACCTTTCGCGCCTGCCGCTCGTTCCGCCAGACCTATCGCAACGCCGAGATCGACGCGCTCGCCGGCCGGCTGCTCGCCGCGCTGCAGCCGGATCTCGTGCATGTCCAGCATCTCACCTGCCTCTCGACAGGAATCGTCGAGGAGGCGGCGCGCCGGCAGGTGCCGGTGGTGGTCACGCTCAACGACTACTGGCTGCTGTGCC
>JAZDGE010000205.1:0-14896 GCA_043807175.1 Acidobacteriota bacterium | reverse complement strand
CCAGCCGCGGCCGGGTCGTCCCCCGCGGCGTCAAGCGGAAGATGTCCAACTTCCCCTTGCGGCCCCGCTGTCCCATGCCGACCTGTCGGGTCAAACCGATCCTGACCGTCAGGATGACTAAGTGAACAGTATTGGGGCTAGAGGTTAGGAGCTCAAGGCTGAAGGCTAGAGGCTTCTAGCTATTAGCTATTGGCCATAGGCTATGGGCCATGGGCCGTTCAACGATTGGATGGGTTGGACTCGTGCGAAATTGGCACTTGAAATCATCCGATCGTCAGCCGATGCTTCTCCGCAGAGGCCGGCCGCAGCCTTGCGCTCAGCGGCCGGCCCCGGAGGTGATGATGGTTCTGCCCAAGCTCGATCGCGACAGTCAGGAACCGATGTACCGGCAGCTCTACCAGCAAATCATGCGTCTCATCGACGAAGGCAGCTTGCCGGCCGGCGAGCGCCTGCCCCCGACGCGCGTGCTCGCCGAGAAGCTCGCCGTGAACCGCACGACCGTGTGCCGCGCCTACCAGGAGCTGTGGGCGCTGGGGTACCTCGAAAGTCGTCCCGGCGGCTACTCCACCGTCCGCGCGCGGATGAGGCCGGTGGCCGCAAGGAAAAGGCCCGGAGCGAGTTTGATCGACTGGGACCAGGCAACCGCGCCCGAGAGTCGGCGGATCTGCGAGGACCTGCTCGCACACACACCCAGACCCGTCGGCGCCAGCGAGCCGATCAACTTCTCCGGCCTCGCCGCCGACCGCGAGCTCTGCCCGCTGGACGACTTCCGGCGCTCCCTCAAGCATGCTCTCGCCACCGACGGCAAGCGCCTGCTCGACTATGGCGACCCCGCCGGCTATCCGCCGCTGCGCGAGGTGATCGCCCGCCGCATGCGCACCCATGGCGTCACTGTCACCGCCGAGGAGATTCTCATCACCGGCGGGAGCCAGCAGGCCCTCGATCTGGTGGTCCGCCTGATCACCAGGCCGCTGTCCTGCATCGCCGTCGAGTCCCCGACCTACTCGCACGCGATTCCCCTCTTCCGCTTCCATGGCCTGCTCATGCAGGAGGCGCCGATGCGCCCCGACGGCCTCGACCTCGACGTCCTGGCCGACTGGCTGGCCACCCAGCGTCCCGCGCTCGTCTACACCATCCCCAATTTCCACAACCCGACCGGGATCACGACCTCGCAGGCCCACCGCGAGGCGCTGCTCGCGATGTGCGAGCGGCACCGCGTCCCCATTCTCGAGGACGGTTTCGAGGAGGAGATGAAGTATTTCGGCAAGGCGGTGCTGCCAATCAAGTCGATGGACGAGGGCGGGATCGTGATCTACCTCGGGACGTTCTCCAAGGTCGTGTTTCCGGGCCTGCGGGTGGGCTGGATCGCAGCCGACCGCGAGTGCATCAAGCGGCTGCTGGCGCTCTCCCGTTTCTCCAACCTCTCGGGCAGCATGCTGGGGCAGGCCGCGCTCGCCCACTTCTGCGAGGACGGCCACTACGAGCAGTACCTGCGCCGCGTCCACGGCGCCTACCGGCGGCGGATGCAGGCAATGCTCCATGGCCTCAGACAGTACTTGCCGGAGCGCGGCGTGGAGTGGACCCAGCCCGCCGGCGGGTACACGTTGTGGGTCAAAGTCGCTCCAACAAGCGCCTCGATCACCGAGAAGGAGCTCCTCGAGCGGCTGCGCCAGGCGGGCGTGCTCGCCACCCCGGGCAGGCTGTTCTTCCCGGCCGAGCCGGATGGCCTCGGCTTCCGGCTCTCGATCTCGAACCTGCGTGAGCCGCAGATCCACGAGGGCTGCAGGCGGCTGGGACGGGCGCTCGCGAGCGTGGTGGGAGGCTGAAATGCTCCTGGCCCCCAAGCGCAGCGCCGTCTACGGCCCGGTCTGCTCGCGCCGGCTCGGCCGCTCGCTCGGCATCAACCTCCTGCCGCCCGGCCGCAAGATGTGTACCTTCGACTGCCTCTACTGCCAGTACGGCTGGAGCGACATGGCGGCGCTGGAGCGCCTCGACGCCCAGCCCCTTCCCTCCGTCGACTCGGTGCTGGGCGAGCTGGAGGCAGCCCTGCTGCAGTTGGCCGAGCCGCCCGCCTACCTCACCTTCTCCGGCAACGGCGAGCCAACCCTCCACCCGCACTTTCCCGCCCTCGTCGACGGCGTCATCGCCCTGCGAAACCGCCTTTGTCCCGGCGCCCGCACCGCCATCCTCTCGAACAGCGCCCGGGTTGCCTGGCCCGCAATCCGCGCGGCGCTTTCCCGGCTCGACCTGCGGGTGATGAAGCTCGACGCCGGCGACGAGGTCACCTTCGCGCGCGTCAGCCGGCCCGGCCCCGGCATCCGGCTCGCCGAGGTTGTCGATGGCCTGACCTCGCTTCGCGACGTCACGCTGCAAAGCCTTTTCGCCGGGGGTCCGGCGGGCAATGCCGGCGCCTCCTCAGTGGCGGCCTGGCTTGACGCCGTGGTCCGCATCGCGCCGGTGGGCGTGCAGATCTACACGCTTGCGCGTGACACCCCTTCCCGCCTGATCGAGGCCCTCCCTGCCGAACGGCTCGACGCAATCGCCGAAGCGGTGCGCGCCCGCGGCTTCCCCGCCCAAGCGTTTTGAGATTGGCCCGCCGCCCGATGTCGACCGGCCCAGGTTGGCGCGGTCGCGAGCCCGCTAGGAGCCTGTCGGAGAAATCGAGTGTGGCCGCGTTGCGAGCGCCGCGGGGCGAGATGCAAGGCGCCGCGGCGAAGGTGATGTGGACCGCACGGCTGAGCCACGGCAACGCCGCAGATCGCCCCGCGCCGCCGCAACCAAAAGGGCGCAGGGGACTTGCGACCCTCGCGTCGCAACCGCCGGGACCGCCAAGACCGACTGATGGCTGACGCCCCGGCGGCCAGCGCGCGCCAGCAAGGCCCCTGCGCGCGGCCCGCGCCATTTCTCCGACAGGCTCCTAGCATCGCCCTGAGGGAAATGCTGCCCGCTTGGCCGAGAGTGTTAGCATTGCTCGAGATGGAAAGGACCGAGGTGCTCGCCTACTGGCTCGCGGGGGCCGAAGAAGACCGGCAAGCGGCGGCGCATCTTCTTGCCGCCGGGCACTACCACTGGTCGCTGTTTCTTGCCCACCTGGCGATCGAGAAAATGCTCAAGGCCGCAATCGCCAAGACCGGCGTCGAGGTTCCCTTCACCCACGATCTCGTTCGTCTCGCCAGGACCGCGAATCTGACCCTGACCGAGGACGGGGCGCGCGAGCTCAACGAGATCACGGCCTTCAACATCGCTGCGCGCTACGATGACTACAGCCGATCGTTCTTTCTCAAGGCCACCCGGGAGTTTGCGCAGAAATGGCTGAGCACCTGCCAGAGCTGGTTCGACCGGGTGAAGAGCGTTTTGTGACGACCGAAGCCGCAATCGAACTTGTGCGCCGTTTCGCGAGGCGAGTTGAGGCGTCAGGCATCCCGGTGGAGTCGGCGTTCCTCTTTGGCTCCCATGCGCGCGGGAGCGCGGGCAAGTGGAGCGACATCGACGCGTGCATCGTCTCGCCGGTCTTTGGCAAGGACCGCCACGACGAGCGGGTGCTCTTGCTGAATTTGCGCCTCGAGGTGAGTGACCTGATCGAGCCGCACCCGATGTCGCCCCAGGAGATCGCGGAACCACTGGACCCCCTCGCGAACGAGATCCGACGACAGGGAATCCGCGTTCCCCTGCAGTGACCGACCCGCCGTGCGCCTCGCGCGGAACACTCCCGAAACGCCCGCGAAAACACCGCCCATTCGACAGGCGCCAGCGCGCTGCTTGCGGGCGCCGGCAAACCACCCGCCGGCTCCCTCGGCGGTTCAGGCCGTCGGAGTGAAGAAGCGGCCGATTCGCAGCTCGATGGCTTCAAACGGCGGAATGCGCGCGGTGTCCTCGTCGGCCCAGCCGCCGAGGCGAACCCAGGCGCCCTCCCGCGCGGCCAGCGCCTCGAGCGTGCGCGCCTCGATGTCGAGTAGCCAGTAGAAGGGCACGCCCGCGTCCAGGTACCCCTGCGCCTTGCGGATGCGATCCAGCCGGCTGGTCGAAGGCGAAGAAACTTCACACACCCAGTCGGGAACCACGTGCACCGGCCGCTCCTCGGGAAGCACCGGCACACGCGCACGCCGCCAGCCGGCGAGGTCGGGAATGTAGACCTCGTGGTGGGAAAGCTCGACCTCCGGCTCGATCACGATCCACCAGCCGCCGGGGTCGCCATCACCGTCGAAAGGAAGTCCAACGTGGCCGGCCAGCATCATCTGCGCCCGCCCATGGGCCGGCTTCGAACGCGGCGAGACGACCACCTCGCCGGCGACGATCTCGACGTTCTCGCCTTCGGGGGGCTCGGCGATGTCTACCCACGTCGCTAAGCGATGCCGTGCTTCGGCCATGGCCCATGCTACCACCGGGCGGCCGGCGACAGGTCAGTCGTGGTCAGCGCAACGCTGCCGTTAGGCTGGCATCGCCGAGGTGCAGTGGGCGCAGCGGGTCGCCTTGACCGGGATGGCCGAGAAGACGAACGCGTCGCTCAAGCCGACGAGTCGGAGCGCGGAGGCGCCGCCACCGGCCGGAAGACGCCCGAGCTGCGGGGCTCGCCGTGCTCGGCGCGGGTACGGTTGCGGCCCGACTGCTTGGCGCGGTAGAGCGCCTCGTCGGCGAGCCGGATCAGCTCTTCGACCTCGATCTCGGTGGTGGGCACGAAGGTTGCGACGCCGCAGGAGATGGTGACGGCGCGGCTGACCTCCGAGGCGCGGTGGGCGATCCCCAGCTCCTCGATGCGAAGGCGCAACTGCTCGGCCACCTTGACCGCGCCCGCGCGGTCGGTGAGCGGGAGAATGACGGCGAACTCCTCGCCCCCGTAGCGCGCCACCGAGTCGCCGGCGCGCGGCAGACCGTCCGACAGCGCGGCAGCCACCGATTTCAGGCACAGGTCGCCACGCTGGTGGCCATAGGTGTCGTTGAAGGCCTTGAAGTGATCGATGTCGATCATGAGCATGGTGAGCGGCGTATGCGCGCGCACGGCGCGCTTCCACTCCGCCTCCAGGCGTTCCTCGAAGCGGCGGCGGTTGGCGATGCCGGTAAGGGCGTCGAGGTACGAGAGCTCGGAGAGGAGCTCGTTGGCCTGCTGGAGCTCGCGGGTTCGGGCGTCGATCAGCCCCTGCATCTCGCGCTCGCGCCGGTGGTGCCGTCGCAGTCTGATCCTGACCCCGACCAGCACCACGGCGCCGAGCCCCGCACCCGCCAGGGCAGCAAACCACCAGGTCTGCCAGGGCGCGGGCCGCACCTTAAAGGTGGCTTCGATGGGACCCGAGATGTTGCCGGCGTAGTCCTTGCCCCAGAGACGAAAGACATAGTCCCCCGGCGGCAGTGTCCGGTACTCCTTTTTGGCCTCGTGGGTCCACCCGGAGCGCGTCGCATCGAGGCCGGCGAGCTGGGTCGCATAGGCGGTTTCGCCTTCCCGAAAGAGGCTCAAGAGCACGAAGTTGAACACCAGGTGGTTCTGGTGGTGCGCCAGGCTGGCGCCCGGGAGCAGCGGGTGGACGCCCCCAGAAATCTGCGCACCCTCGAGCAGCAGGCGTTTCGGCGTTCGCTCGGGCCGTTCTCGCGTCGGGTCGAACATCGCCGCCCCGCCCACGGTGCCAACCCAGATACGACCCTGGCGGTCCACCGCCCCGGCCTCGCGGTTGCACTGGTTGCGTGGCAGGCCGTCTTCCCAGGTGTAGGTGAAGACCTCGAACGAGTAGGCCTGCGAGGCGGCGCCTGGACGCCGAGAGAGGCGGGCCACGCCCCGGTTGGTGAGCAGGTAGATCCTTCCGAGCCGATCCTCCAGGATGTCGTAGATGACGTTGTTGGGCAGAGGCGCGTTCGAGGCATCGTTGAGCGTGGCGAGGACGCGATCGGAAGCGATATCGAGGCAGCTCACGCCACCGCCGTCGGTGCCGATCCAAAGAACCTGCTTGCCATCTGGCCCCACCGAGGCGTGGAGCGCCTGCACCGTCTCGTTGTGGAGGCCGGCTTCGGCGCCATAGGTCTTCCAACTCCCCCCCCGCAGGCGGGCCAGGCCACCGGCGGTCCCCACCCAGAGGGCTCGCTCGCCGCTTGAGGAGACGGTTTCCAACAGGCTCAGCACCGAAAGATGAGGCAGCCCGGAGGCGGTGTCGAACGAGCTCCAGTGGCCCTTTTCGAAGCGCGCGAGCCCGCCCCGCGTGCCGGCCCACAGGACCCACTCGCCGCCCTCTTCGGTGGTCGCTAGCAGCGCCTGCACCATGTTGTTGGGCAGCGCAGCCGACTCGCGCGTGAAGGTGGACCAGCTCCCGCCTTTCAGCCTCGCCAGACCGCCATTGCGGGTGCCGACCCAGAGCGTCCGGCTGCCACTCTTGTCCGCCGTCTCGAGCAGGCACTGCACGCTGTCACTCGGCAGCGCACTCGAGTGGCTGTCGAGCACCTCGACGCGCCCCTCGGCGAGGCGTGCGAGACCGCCGCCATCGGTACCCAGCCAGATGGCCGGCTCGCCGCTTGCGGTCGTGCTTTCCAGCACCGCGCTCACGGGCATCGAGGGCGAGGCGGAGATGGGGCGGAAGGCCAGCCAGCGGTCTTCATTGATGCGCGCCAGACCGCCATTGCGGGTGCCCACCCACAGCGCTCGGGCGCCCTCGGCGGCATGGGTGGCGAGCAGGCAGTAGACCGCGTTGGATGGCAGCCCCTCCTCAATACCGAGGGTGCCGACATGTCCATCCTCGAGACGCACTAGACCGCCGCCATCGGTCCCCACCCACACCACCCGCTCGTCCTCGTTCTCGCTCACCACCGCCAGGCTGGTGACATAGTTGCTGGGCATCCCTTCGCGGGTAGTGAGCAGCGACCACGCGCCGCCCTCTCGGCGCGCGAGCCCGCCGCCATAGGTCCCGGCCCACAGCGTTCTACGCCCGCCCGGGCCGACCGTCTCGGCGAAGCAGTTGACTGACTGCCGGGGAAAGTTGGGGCCAGTGGAGAATTTCCGCTCGCCGGAGGCAAGTGAGGCCGGACCCCCTTCGGTGCCGGCCCAGATCACCGGCATGCCTTTCTCGTCGCGGGCCTCGAAAAGAGCCCAGACGCGGTCGCTCGGCAGGCCCGCACGGGTGTCGAGCACCTCCCATGCCCCGTCTGCCAGCCTCATGACGCCGCTGTCGTGGGTTCCCGCCCACACCACTGGCCTGCCTGCACCGTCCACGGTGGCAAGCAGCGCGTTCACCCGGCCCTGCGCCATTCCGCCCGGAAGAGTGGGAACCGAGCGCCACGCACCGTCCTCGAGGCAGTACAGCCCGGCCGCCTGGCTGCCAAACCAGATTCGGCCATCGGCGGCGGCGGCGATCGCGCGCACAAAATTTGAGCGAGTCCGGTCCGGCAGATCGATCGCATGCCAGGCGCGGCCATCGTAGTAGGCAGCGCCATCCTGGGTACCCACCCAAAGGTAGCCGCACTGGTCGCGGGTGACGACGTGCACCGTGTTCTGTGGCAGCCCGTCGGAATCCCGAAATACCCGAACCGGATAGGTCCCCAGCCCCGCCGGGTCGGCCGCGGCCCCCGCCGGCGCAAGCTCAGGCCCAGCCGCCGCCACGCTGGCGACCGGCGCCGCCGCTACCGCCCAGACCACGAGGCAAAGCGCAATCCGAAGTATCGACGTTGGCCACGCCGCCAAGCACCAGATACTGATACGTCGTCTCATTTTCCCCCAAGGGGGCGGGGGGAACTCTCGACTCTCAACTCTCGACTTCCCCCATCGCGTGCGCCCAACCGTCTCCACCCGCTGGCGCCGCTTCTCACTTCCGCGGCCCAGCTTGCACCGCCGCAAGTCTAACCCACAACCACCGCCACGACGCTCAGGAGTGAGAGAATGGCACGGTATGAAGGAGCCAGTCCCCACGCTCGAAGGCCTTCGCCGCGCGCTCGCGATCCACCAACCCCGCCCCTCGGGCCGGGGCGGCAAGAGACTTGCTGCCGTTGCCGCCATCGTGCGCCCGCGCGGGGACGGCGCCGAGCTGCTCTTCATCCATCGCTCCGAGCATGAGCGCGATCCCTGGTCAGGCCACATGGCCTTCCCCGGTGGGCGCGTCGACCCCAAGGACAGCGATGCCCAGGCCGCAGCGCGGCGCGAGACCCGGGAGGAGATCGGGCTCGACCTGGCGTCCGAGGCCAGGCTTCTCGGCCAGCTCTCGGACGTTGCCGCGATCGGGCGCGGGCGCCCCCTGCGGATGGTGATCGTGCCGTTCGTGTTCGAGCTGGCGGGCGAGCCCCCACTGGTACCCAACCACGAGGTGCAGGAGACGGTCTGGGTGCCGCTGCACTTTCTCGCCAACCGGCGCAATCGCGAGACGATGCAGTGGCGCTACCACGGTGTCCCGCTCCCGCTTCCCTGCCTCCAGTTCGAGGGCCACCTGATCTGGGGCCTCACCCTGCGAATGGCCGACGAGCTCCTGAATCTCGCCCGCTGACGGGCAACCGGGGTAGCCGGACGCCTCGTGAACTGCACAAATAGCCGCGGGGATTGGGGTTGGGGGCTGGGGGTTGGAGATTGGGGAGAAGCAGCGCAAAACCGCAGCCCGATCCGCGGGGGTGGAGCATCGTGACGGTGCCCTGCTCGCGGCGCTCAGGCATGCGCCGCACAGCAAGCGCGGCGTTGCCGTTCCCTAATCCCCAGCCCCAATTGCGAGCGAAGCGAGCTAGGTCCGGGTGGCGGCTTGGATCTCGCGCATCAGGGTATCGAAGTCAAAGGGCTTCTGCAGGAAGCGCAAATTGCCGGCGCTTACCGAGCGGCGCGCCGCCTCGTCGACGGTGTAGCCCGACATGAGAATGACCGGCAGCTCGGGCCAGCGCGCTTTGAGCAGTGCCGCCAGCTCGGTGCCGATCATGTCGGGGAGGGCAAAGTCGGTGAGCAGCAGGTCGGGCGCCGGCGCCAGCGGGACGGCCAGAGCCTCGCTGGCACAGGCGGCCGCCGTAACGCGATAGCCGGTCAGCTCGAGGAGCTGCTGAAGACTCTCGCGCGCTCCCGGCTCATCCTCGACGATGAGAACGCGCAGGCCACCGTTTGCCACCTGCTCCGCGGGCTTCACCGCCGGTGCCGGCGCCTCACCGCCCGCCTCCGGAGCCGGCAGCAGCACGCGGAAGCGGCTGCCCACGCCGGGCTCGCTCTCGACCTCGACCCGGCCACCATGAGCGCTGGCGATACCGTGAACCACGGAAAGCCCCAGGCCAGCGCCGAGCGACGGGTCCTTGGTCGAGAAGAAGGGCTCGAAGATCCTCTGCCTCATCTCTTCCGAAATGCCCGGCCCGGTGTCGCTCACCTCAAAGAAGGCCTGGTGGCCGCTGCGGCCGGTGCCAAGGGTCACGACTCCCCCGCCAACCATTGCCTCGCCCGCATTGGCGGCCAGGTTCGTCAGCGCCTGCTCGAGCTGGGCCGAATCGGCCTCAAGGACAATCGGCCGCGGGTCGAGCTCGAGCTCGAGCCGCACGCCCTCCGGAAGTTGACGCACCAGGTCCCCGGCGCTGCGCCGCACGAGCTCGCCCAGATCGAGCCGTTCCGGGCGTCTCAAACCCCGCCGTGAGAACAGTAGCAGTTGCCTGGTGAGACCGGCGCCGCGCTGCACCAGGCTCTCGATCTCGGCGCCGGCGAGGGCGGCGCGTCCGGCCTCCCAGCCCTGCAGCCGCAGCAGTTGCACATGGCCCAGAACCGCCTGCAGGATGTTGTTGAAGTCGTGGGCGATGCCACCGGCGAGCTGGCCGACGGTCTCGAGCCGCTCGGCCTCGCGCAGGCGCCCCTCGAGGGCCCGCTGCTCGGTGAGGTCCTCGATGCTGCCCTCAAGGTACGCGATCCTCCCGCTCTCGTCGCGCACGGTGCGGGCGTTCTCGCGGACATGCAGCGAGCGCCCGTCGCGGAGCGTCCACACGGTTTCGCGCCCAACCACCTGGCCGTCGCGCTCGATCGCCGCAAGAAACGAGGGGCGGTCGAACTGGCCGCGGGCGCTCCACTCCTCGACGTTTTCCGCCTCCAGCTCGGCAAGGCTCTCGTAGCCAAGCATCCGCTGCAGCGCCAGGTTGCCGAGCAGGATGCGCCCGTCGAGCGTGGTCCGGTAGATGCCCAGCGGCGAGTGCTCGACGAAGGAACGGAAGCGTTCCTCCGAGTCGCGCAGCTCCTGCTCGGCCTGGCGGCGCTCACTGATGTCGGTGATGACGGCGATCGTGCCGGCGAACGAGCCCCGCGTCGCGTGCGGGACACCACTGACCAGAACGGGGACTAGCGAGCCATCGGGACGTTGCAGGTGGCTCACGTGGTTGGTCGCCTCGCCGCGCCGGCGCGCCTCGCCTGCCGTCTCCAGGGCGGGGTGATCGTCGCTGTGGGTGAAGTCACGTGGCCGCTTGCCCAGGAGCTCCGCCATCGGGCGGCCGACGATCCGCGAGTAGGCCTCGTTGACATAGACGAACCGGCCATCTTCGCAAGTGACCGTAAGCCCTTGCCCGATCGAGTCCATCACCGAACGAGCGAAGTCGCGCTCCTGCTCCAGCTCCGCTCGTGCCTGCTCGAGCTCGGCGGTCCGCAACGCCACCTCGCGCGCGAGGCTTCGCGTGTAGCGGCGGTTGAGAATGGCTCGCCCAAATGCGAACGCGACGAGGAGCACACCGGCTGCCGCCAGCGCCAGGAACCACCACTGCCGCCAGTACGGCGGCAAGACGACGATCTCGGCCGAAACCACGGGCGCCGACCAGGGGCCGTCGAGGCCGCGCGCCTGGACATGGAATCGGTAGCATCCGGGCTGCAGGCCGGCATAGTGGGCGGCGCGCTCGCCAGCGCGATACTCCGGCGTCCACTCGGCCTCGAGGCCCTCCAGCCGATGCCGGTAGCGCGCACCGCCGGCCTCGATGAACGAGGCGGCGCGAAAGCGGATCTCGATGGCCTGGCCGGTGTGCGGAAGGCGAGCCGGCTGGTCCAGCGGCGCCAGTCGGCCCTCGCTCGACAGGCCGAGCAGCTCGACTGCCGGCGGCGCGGCGGGCGGCTCGTCGCGGGTCCCGTCGTAGACCGACACGCCCTGATCGTGGCCGATCCAGACCCGGCCCTGGCCATCGACCAGACCGGCGGCGCGATTGGTCTCGCGCCCGCCAAACCCCTCCGTGACGCCGAAACGCCGCGCCTTGCTGCCATCCCAGCGAACGACCCCGTCGCCGGTGCCAAACCAGAGTCGTCCCTGGCGATCTTCGAGAATCAGATAGACCGGCTCGGCGAGGTGCAGTCCGGCCTCTGCCGGGAACCGGAGGTGAGTGCCGTCGAGCTTGAGCAGGCCGGCCGCCGAGCCTGCCCAGAGCTGGCCGCGCGAGTCCTCGAAGATGGTGTAGAGGCTCTCCGCCCCCGGCGTCTCCGGCCCCGGAATCGCCGCCACCTGGCGGTCTGTGCGCACCAGCAGGCCCCGCCGTGACGTGGCCAGCAGCAGCGAGCCGTCGCGGCCAACGAGCAGCCTCCGGATCATGCCGGGAGCAGTGCCGCCGAGCTCCTCCGGCACCAGTCTGCCGCCGGCGAGCCTGAAAAGGCCGTCGCCGGCGGCCCAGAGCTCGCCACGCGAGTCCTGGGCAACGGCGGCGATGTGGCGCTTTCCGCGCTCCTCCTTCGAGGCGCGGTGCAGGCGACCGCCCCGATCCAGGCTGAAGAGCCCATACGTCGCCGCCGCCACCCAGACCTCGCCGTCACGCCCCTTGAGTAGATCCATCACTCGGGGAACATCTGTGAACCCGTGCGACGCGGCCAGGGGTACATGCCGGACCGACCCGCTTTCGAGCACGCTCAACCCGCGGTTGTGGCCGAGCACGATTACCCCAGGACGCACCTCGCAGAGCGCCGTGACCTCGTCCTGAAGCAGGCCGTGAGCTTCGTCGAACCTCGCGAAACGACGGGAGACGAGCTGGCTCACACCGCGCTGACTCGCCGCCCACATGCTCCCCTCCCGGTCGACCAGGATGGAGTTTGCCCCCTCGCTCGCCAGTCCGGCCGCGGGGCCCAACTCCTCCACCTCGCCGCTGGCAAGGTCGAGGCGAACGAGCTTGTAGAGGTTTCCGAGGTAGGCGGCGCGGGGCGGGTCGGGACACAGCACCGGCGGACCGCTCGCGCCGTAGGCGACCTTGAGCTCAGGGCCCACTCGCTGCAGCTCGCCGGATACCAACCGCCGCAGGCCGCGCGTGGTCAGCACCCAGAGATCAAGCGGCTGGCCGCTGGAAGGCTCGCTTTCTCGGCCGAAACCCAGCGCGAGTGGCGCCTCGCCGGCAGGCAGGAGCGCACCGAGCGCGGCGCCGATCTTCCCGCCCTCGAGGGTGCACAGGCTGCGCTCGGTGGCGATGTAGAACACGCCCCCGTGGCCGACGACAGCGAGCACGCTCGCGCCGGGCAGCCCTTCCTCCTGGCCGAGTCGCCGCCAGCGCGCGCCGTCCCACAAGAAGAGGCCGCCCCGCAGCGCCCCCACCGCCACCAGCTCCAGCCCTCCGGCGCTGGTGGCGGCCAGGCCCGAGACGCCGAGATCCAGCTCGGGGGCCGGGGCGGCATCGGGCAGCGCCATCCAGCCGCCGGCGCCGCCACGGAAGACACGGAACTGACTTTCGGTGGTCACTGCCCAAAGGACGCCCGAAGGGGTGCTGCACACCGCCCGCAGCGATGGACGCGCCGAGGACCCGGGCAGGGTGACGGTCTCCCAGCTACTGCCATCAAAGGCAACCAGGCCGCCGCGGGTGGCAAACCAGAGCCGGCCCCTGTTGTCCTGGGCGATGCCGCGCACCTCGGGACTGGGTAAGCCATCGGCAACCGTGTAGTTGCGGATAAGGTAGGACTGGGCGGCGAGGGAACTGGAGACGAGGCTCGACACCAGCCAGACGACCACCCGGAAGGTGGATCGGGTCAAATGCCGCCTCCTTGTCCTCGCCCTCCAGCGGGCGGCGTCGCGGCCTCGCGGTCACCGCCCGCTTGGATCGCACAACGACCATCCCCGCTTCGCGCCGGCCCGCTGGCCGCGCATGGCGCGCCAGTCTAGCCACAAGAACGCCACCGCACAAGACCTTGGCGCCACCGGCCAGCAGCGGCGCCTTTGCGTGATCGGTCACGAGGCTGTACTCTGCCCCGCCTGCGAGCGCGGCAAGTCCTGCTCGCGAACGAAGGGATCCCGATGGCACTCGACCGGCGGCCTGCCTTGGCCTGGGCGTTGCTCGGCCTCATCTGGGGCGCGACCTGGACGTTCATCAAGATCGGCCTCGAGGACCTACCGCCGTTCACCTTTGCCGCCATCCGCTTCTTCATCGCCGCGGCGCCACTCCTGGCGCTCATGCGCGTGCGCCAGACGCCTCTGCCACGCCAGGCACGAGATTGGTGGCTGATCGCCTCGGCCGCCGTGCTCAGCATATTCGCCGGCTACGGCCTGGTCTTCTGGGGCGAGAAACACATACCCTCCGGGCTCACGGCTGTGCTCTTCACGACCTTTCCCTTGTTCGGCCTGCTGTTTGCTCACTACCTGCTGCCCGGGGAGCCGATGACGCCGCGCCGGCTCGGCGGCGTCGTGCTCGGCATCGCCGGCGTCGCGATCATCTTCGGCGACCAGCTCGCGGCCGACAGCCCGATGGCGCTCTGGGGCGGCATCGCGATCGTCACCTCTGCCGCTTGCGGGGCGCTGTCTGGTGTGCTCATCAAGGCCTACGGTCATCACCTCGATCCGGCCGCGCTCACCGCGACCCAGATGCTGATCGGCGCACCGCTCCTGCTGGCCGTCGGCGTCGCCCTCGAAGGCAACCCGCTCGCGCTGCACTGGACTCCACTCGCCCTGATCTCCCTTGCGTACCTCGCCTTTGCCGGCTCCTCGCTCGCCTTCGTGATCTGGTACTGGCTGATCAAGCGCATCGAGGTCACCAAGGCGCAGTTGCTGCCGCTGCTGAACACCCTCGTTGCGGTCGGGCTCGGCTGGCTGGTGCTCGACGAGGAGCTGGGCTGGCGCACCCTGGCGGGGGGTGCGGCGATTCTCGCGGGCATGGTCGTCACCCTTTCGTCACCGCCCGCGCCCGGACCCGAGAGCGCCGCCGTGCCGTAGGGAGAAAGACGGGGTCCGGGATTCGGGGTTCGGGGTTCGTCTCCCCCACCCGCCCAGATCGGAGACGGGGGACAGCGGACAGGGAATAGAATCGTTGCTGTAAGGGGTTGCCGCCGGCATGATGCGCTTGCTCCCTCGCCCAACCGCTACCGGCAGTCGCCCGCTGCGGACCTCGACCGTGGTGACCTGCCCTTACAACGGCCACCAGGTGGGCTGGTGCCGCGGCCTCTGCGCGCCGATGGCCGACCTCGGCGCGTGCGGGCGGCCCGCCCCCCACGCCATCGTGAGCCGCCTCCAACTGGCGCTCGCGGCCGGGAAGGCCACTGGCACCTGACCTCGCGAGAGTTGCACAACTACGGACTTAGCTCGCTTCGCTCGCAATTGGGGTTGGGGGTTGGGGGTTGGGGATTAGGGGATGTCGGCGCGGAGTTTGGCCCGTAGCGCACGTGTGAGGGCGGCGAGGAGTTTGGCGACCTGCTCGCAGGCAGCGATCAGCCCATCGGCATCGTCCTTGGCGAGATAGCCCAGAGTCTGAGCCAGCAGGAGCTGGGTCTCCAGCTCTCCTCGAGAGCCGGCGGCGATGTTGAGGAAGCGAAGGTAGTCGGTCGTGCTCTGGCGTTGGTGGCCCTCGGCCATCGGTCGGCTCATCCGCCACATTCCGGACCGGAGTTTCCCGATGATCCGTCACGCGGGCCTCTTCTCCAGCCGCTAGAAGAAGAGCTACCTCGAGCAGGCGCGCGCTACCCTGAGGCAGCCGGAGGCCCCCGCCCCACCCCGCCCCACCTGGGCCGAGTGGCAGCACCAGCTCACTACGACCGACCCCCTGACCTGCCCAC
>JAZDGE010000204.1:0-15048 GCA_043807175.1 Acidobacteriota bacterium | reverse complement strand
GCCTGGATTTCCACGGATCGAAAATTAGCTAACGGGAGGGGGTGGATTGGAGCGTGATGCGTGCACCATTCCACCAGGGCACCGCGGGGGTCTGGGTGAACAGGTCGGAGGCGAGCAGGATGGGGAGGTGCGCCCGGCGGTGGAGGGTCACGCGCACCTCGGCGGGTGTGACCTTCACTGTGGCGGGCAGGTCGATCAGGTCGCGGAAGATCTGGCGTGCCTGGGCGTCGGCGTAGCCGCGCATGTGGTGGGCGAAGCGGCGGTAGAGGCCGCTTGCGATCACGAGCAGCGCGAGATCGAAGTCGACCTTTAGGGCCACGGCTGAGGAGAGCGCGTTCATGTGGAAGAAGCGCACGGCGTCGGAGAGCGCGTTCTCGATCAGCATACGCTGGGCGTAGCGGGTGACGAGCCGCTTGGTGGTGGTGCTCGTCTGGTTGGTCAGCAGGATCGTGGGCTCCTCGTGCCCGAGGTCGTCGATGAAGAGCTGGCGGAACACCCGCTTGGCCAGCGTCACCCTCTGCTCGAATACCCGTGGCGTGCGGAACTTGCGGGTGACATGCTCGAGGGTTACCACACGCCACGCCGAGAGGGGCAGTGCCTGCGCCTCGGCGAGCAGGCGCTTGTCGCGGCGGCGCAGCGTGATGAAGTGGACGCCAAGCGCGTCGAGGCGAGCCAGGCCGGCGTGGGTCGTCAGCTTGGAGTCGAAGACCAGCTCGCGGGGCAGCTCACCACCGTGGTGCGCCTTCCAGAAATCGAGGAAGTGGAACACCTCCTCGGGCTCCTCGCCCTTGCGCAGGTCGGCGTTGGAGTAGCAGAACACGTCCGACTCTGCGTCTTGGGCAAGGAACGCGAGGATGCTTGGCTGGCGCCGCGAGCGCATCGCGACGAAGTGCTTCTGGACGACCGGATGCTCCCCTGCGTACGGCAGGGAGTGGAAGTCCAGGTTGATCGACTCGCCGGTGACGATGTTGCCATCTGCGAGCCTGTCCTGCCAGGCGCCGAGCAGGCGCAAGGTGTGGCGGCGCTCGAGCCGGTGCGAGTACTCGGAGAGGAAACTCTTCTTCGGGATTACGTTCAGCCCGGCGAACAGTGCCAGCCCCGCGTCCGCGACCAGCGACATCACGTGGCTCTTGCGCTCGATCGACCAGAGCTTCAGGGCGAGGGCAGAAAGCAGCGCATGGGGTGCAGGGATGGCCTTCGAGCCGGGCAGACCGGCGGCCACGGCGAGCTCGGGAACCCCGACACGCACCAGGTCGGGGACGAACAGGAAGAGCCCACCAAGTTGGGTCTGAAACTCGCGCTCCTCCAGTGTGAAGGCCCGGACGTCCGCGACTGCCTGCACCGCCGGGCCAGCGTGCTCGGGGCGCTCCTCGTCGAGGCGTCGGGGCAGTGGGGCAAAGCCTTCCTCGCGCAGGATGTCGCGCACGGCCGCGGCGGTCACCTCCAGGCGGCGCTCAGCGAAGGTCCGGCTAATGTCAAAGACCGAGTAGTTCTTCTTGCGTAGGGCGATGACCTCCTCGCGTACGGCATCGTGGTGCCGAACGCCTGGGGGCCGGCCGGGGAAAGAGGTCTGGAAGAACTCCCGTGCCTGAGGGTCGTGGCGGAACCGGGAGCACAGGACGCGGAAGGTGCCGGGCGAGTAGCCGAAGGCGCGAGCAGCCTCCTGCGAGGAGAGGCCCGCGACGAAGAAGGCTCGTAGGGCCTCGTACTGGCGTTGGCGGGTGGAGCGTGGATCGAGGAAAAAGCGGGCTGGATTGATTAGCGTATTACTATCACTCATCGCCATGTTTGCACAATATTCTCTTGGTCCCTAAATGTCAAGGCCCCGCGTGCGCAAAAGGCCACTGGAAAGACAGAGTCGCATTGAACTAGCAGCACATCGTTGTTGCGACCACGCTGCGCGGAAACGACGTACAACTCGAGCATCGACGAGGAAAGGTACACTGCGCAAATCAGTCAGTGGCAGAAACGACTAACAATCCGATGCCAGACAGCCGAGAATTCGCGCGCCACCCCTACGAGATGAGGTGGCCGACGTTACTCCATTTCCGCACCGTGGAAATCCAGGCTAGTGGGGCGTGCGCGGATAACGCTGGAGGGCGAGCTCGATCTTCTCGATCACGTCGGCGGGAGTGATGCCGGCCATGCGCCCCCGCCGCTTGACCCGGCGGATTCTACCGAGCGTCTCGCCCGGCTCGGCGAAGTGGTCTATGAGCAGGTCCTTGAAGCGGTAGGGGCCGCAGCGCCGCGGATCCGAGGCGCCGTAGAGGCCGACCGTGGGCACGCCCATCGCCACCGCCGCATGGAGCGGGCCGGTGTCGGGGGCCACCACCACCGCGGCGCCGGAGAGCTGGAGCAGGGTCCTGCGAATCGAGGGCTCGAGCCCGACCACCACCTCGACCCGGCAGCGCCGGACGATCTCGGCAGCCAGTTGGCGCTCGCGCTCGCTCGCGCCGCCGGCGAGGAGCGGGACATGCCCGAGCCTGGCGACCTGTTCCATCGCCTCGGCCTGGGCGGCCGCGGGCCAGTCCTTCTCGGGATTGGAGGAGGCGGCGACGAAGGCGATCACCGGGCGAACGAGGCCAGCAAAGAACTCGCGCCGCCAGGCCAGCTCCTCGGCGGTGAAGGTGAGGTTCCACTCGACCGGGTAGCCGGTGATGCCGAGGGCGTCGAGGAACTCCAGATACTGGTCCTGGACATGCCGGGGCTCGCGGGCGGGGAGATGGCGGTTGACGAAGAGGAAGTGCCCCTCGCGCGAGCGCGCGAGGTCGAATCCGAGCCTGATCGGGGCGCGCACGAGCGCCGACATGAGGCCGGCCTTGATGCTCACCTGGGGCAGCAGGAGGAGATCGAAGCGCTCGCCGCGCAGCTCGCGCGCCAACTGGCGCCAGGGTGCGAGCCTGCCGTGGCGGGGGATGACGATGAAGCGGTCGACTCCCGGCTGGTGGCGGACCACCTCGTGGCCAAGCGGGTGGATGATCCAGGTCAGATGGGCTTCTGGGTAGCCGTGACGCAGGCCGTTGACGAGCGCCAGGGTATGGATAACATCGCCCACCGCAGAGGTGCGGATGAGGCAGATCCGGGCCGCCTCAATCGGTGGCATCGCTCCCTCGGTAGGCACGGTGCAGCGCGGCCACGACCCGCTCGGCATCGCCCGAAGTGGCGAGCCGGGCCAGCTTGCGAATTGAGCGCACCAACCGGGCGAGGTTGCGGCGGCGCTGCCAGGGGCCGAGGCGGCGAGCGCGGACGGCCTTGTCGAGGTCGAGAATCGCCACCCCGCCCGCGGGGAGAAAAAGGAAGTTGCGCAGGTTGAGATCGCCGTGCCGCACGCCGAGGCGATGAAGTCTCGCGACCAGCGCCGCCAGCTCGGCGACCCGCCGCTCCCAGTCATCTGGCAGGCGCAAGCCGGGGCGAAAAAGGAGCTGCCCGCCGTCAAGCGCGTCCGGGATGAAGCGCACGCCGATCTCGCCGCGCACCAAGCCGCAGCGCCGGCGCCAGGCGACGAGAAGGGTCGCCGGCGTGACAATTCCCTTTGCGGCCAGGAAGTCCGCGCACTTGAGCTGGTTCTCCAGGCGCCGCGAGGACAGAAAACGGTCGCCGGTGAGGGCCGCGAGCGTCCCTCCATGGTGAAGCCGCTTGATCAGGGCCTTCTCGCCGCCAAGCTCGCCGGCGACCAGCTCGCGGCGGCCGCGAAGAACTTGCGCGCCAGGCTGCCGTCGCAAATGGTCGAAGACCCACTCGCCGCCGGCGTAGATCGCCCGCAGCACCTCGTCCAGCCCGGGATCGCAGCGGCAGGTCACGCCGCCAACTCGCATCTCGGTGCGGCGAGACGGGCGTTCGTCGTCCCCGGGCGTCGGCGGTGGCGTCATCAGGCCGATTCTATCTGACGCCATCCGCCGCACCCTGCGGCGCCAGGGGCACAATCGCCCGCCGGCACTCCTCGCGCACCGCCGCCGCCGGCGCCAGGAACCAGTCGCGGCGGTGGCGCTGGCCGAGAGCGATGCAGCGTTCACGGTCGAAGCAGGCGGAGAGCGCCTCGGCGGAGGACAGGACATGGCGGTTCGGACCCGCGAGCACCCAGCGCGCGGCCTCTTGCGATTCTGTCGCAAAATCCTCGCGCCCATAACCAAAGGTGACCACCGGACGATCGGCATGGAGGACGAACTGCTCCTTCCAGCCCGCGAGCGCCAGCTCGGCGCCGGGCCCGATGCGTTCGCCGACGCGGCGCATGAACGGCGCCGCCGAGCGCGCCGGGTTGGCGGCGGGGAAGAGCCACCAGCCGGCCACGAGCCAGGCGGCGATCAGGACGGAAAAGAGCGCCAGCACACCGTTGCGTCTCATTGCCATGGCCAGCGCCGCGCCGGTGAGCGCGAGCGCCGCGACCGGCGTGGCAAAGGCCACTGCCGAGGCGAGGTCGTTGCGGGCGACAAACGCGGCAATGAGCGCCGGCGGTGCGAGCCAGGCCCAGGCGGCCACTGCCGCCAGCGCGCCAGAGAGTAGCCCCACCGCCGCCAGCGCGAGCCGGCGCGGCGCTCGGCGCCGCAGCAGGCCAGGCAGCAGGGGCGCGCAGGCAAGTACGAAGGCGGGCGCGGCCGGGGTGAGATAGACGCCTCGCTTGCCCGGGCTCAGGGTGAAAAACGCCAGCACCAGCACGACCCACCCGACGAGAAGAAAGGTCCTCGCCTCGCGCCGGCGCAGCCGCCGCCACCAGGCCGGGAGCAGCCAGGGCAGTGCGAGCGTGAGCGGAAGCCAGGCCCAGGGCGCGACCTGGAAGAGGTAGTAGCCGGGCCAGCGCAGGTGGTGCCAGGCGGCGAGGTAGCGCTCTCCGGTCTGCTTGAAGAGGAGATTGTCGCGGTAAGTGGCCAGTGCGGGATCCCCGCTCGTGGCGACGCGGAGCAGCACCGGCGCCAGCCAGGCGCCGGCTACCGCCAGGAAAACCAGGGCACCGAGCAGCAGGTGCAGAGCGGGAAAGCGAAACCGAGGCAGCCCCGGCCAGCGGCGCGCCCGGGCGATGGCGTAGGGGACGAGGACGAGCAGGGGGAGAAAGCCGACGCCCTTGGTGAGCACGCCGGCGCCCACTGCCGCCCAGGCCAGGTACCACCAGCCCCAGGCTGGTCCGAGGAGGAGATGGCGAAGAAGACCATAGAGCGCGAGGGTGGTCAGGAGCGTCAGCACCATGTCGATCTGCGCCGTGCGCGCCTGCAGCACGAGCTGCACCGTCGAAAGGGCGGCGAGGCCCGCAAGCCAGGCCACGCGGCGGTGCCACAGTCGTCTGGCGAGATCGTGGATGAGCAGCACGACGGCAAGTCCGGCAGCAAGTGACGGCAGCAGAAAAGAAAGCCGCAATGAGCCGGGCAGCGCCCAGGCCAGCGCGATCATCCAGAAGAACAGTGGCGGCTTGTCGGGGTAGGGCTCGCCGGCGCGGTGGGGAATCAGCCACTCCCCCGTCTCCACCATCTCGCGGCCCACCAGGGCGTAGCGCGGCTCGTCCGCGGGCCAGGGGTCGCGCAGCCCCAGCCCCGCCCCCATGATCAGAACGCCGAGAGCTAGGAGGATGATGGCGTCCCGCCTGGTGTGGCGTGGGGTCCGGGGTCCGGGGTCCGGGGTCCGGGAAGCAAGATCCGGGCTCCGGCCTGCGGGCTCCGGACTCGGGGGACTGGGCATACGCGACCGGGGATCGGGGACAGGGGACCGGGGGTTGGGGTCAGGGGTCCGTGGGCCGTGGGGCATTCTGGGTGGACCGGAGCAACTGGTCATTGGTCGTCTGTCGTGGGGTTTGAGGCATCAAATCGGTGCCCGGGCTGGGTGGGGGAGCTGAGAGCTGAAAGCTGGTTGTCCTCGGGGCGGGCGGGGGAGCTAAAGGCTAGAGGCCAGAGGCTGGGTGGGTGGGTGGCGGAGAGCTGCCTCACCGCCGTATTCCTTGGAGGTCGGCGAGGCGGGCGTACAGGCCGGGGCGGGCGAGCAGCTCGGCGTGGCTGCCCTCCTCGACCACGCGTCCCTCCTCCATCACCACCGTGTGGTCGGCATTGCGGACGGTGGCGAGACGGTGGGCGATCACCATCGTGGTGCGCCCGCGCATCAGGGTCTCGAGCGCCTTCTGGACGATCGCCTCGGCCTCGGCGTCGAGCGCCGAGGTGGCCTCGTCGAGAATGAGGATCGGGGGATCCTTGTAGAGCGCGCGCGCCACCGCCAGGCGTTGCCGCTGGCCGCCGGAGAGGCGCACGCCGGCCTCGCCGATCACCGTGTCGTAGCCCGCCGGCATCTCGCGGATGAACTCGTCGGCAAAGGCCGCCCGGGCGCTCGAGCGCACCCTCTCTTCGTTGGGCTGAGTCTGCCCGTAGGCAATATTGGCCCGCACGGTCGTGTTGAACAGGACGGTCTCCTGGGTCACCAGGCCGAGCGAGGCGCGCAGCGCCCGCAGGTCGAGCGCCCGCAGGTCCACACCGTCGATCGTGATCTGGCCTTCCTCGACGTCCCAGAAGCGTGGCAGCAGTTGGGCCAGCGTCGACTTTCCCGCGCCCGAGGGCCCGACCACCGCCACCACCTGGCCGGCCGGAATCGCGAACGAGACCTCGCGCAGCACCGATTTCTTGGGCTCGTAGGCGAACGAGACGCCGGCGAATCGGATCCCACTCCCCACCGAGGGCAGCGGCCGTGCGCCGCCGCAGGAGACGATCTCGACCGGCGCGTCGATCACCGCGAACACCCGCTCGCCGGAGGCGATCGCCGACTGCAGGGAGAGGTTCACCTTGTTGAGCCGCTTGATCGGGGTGTACAGCGAGTAGAGGCCGAAGAGGAAGGAGGAGAAGGTCCCGGTGGTCATGCTGCCGAGCTCGATCAGCCGCGAGGCGTAGCCGATGAGCGCGATGATACCGATCGTGCCGACCACTTCCATCACCGGGGTGGTGAGCGCCTGCACCTTGCGCGCTTTCAAGTTGGCGCGGAAGTGGCGCCGCGTCGACTCGCGGAAGCGGCCTGCCTCGAAGGCCTCCATGCAGAAGGCCTGGACCACCTTGTAGCCCTTGAGCACCTCGTCGAGCACGGCGTTCATCTCGCCCAGGCGCTCCTGACTCTGCCACGAGCGGCGGCGCAGCTTGCGGGAGAAGTGGATGATCGGAAAGACCAGCGCGGGCGCGATCACGATCGCCCCGAGCGCGAGGGAGAAGTTGAGCGAGAAGACGTAGATCAGCAGCGCGATGACGGTGAAGCTGTCCTGGAAGAGGTCGCTCAAGCGGTCGGAGATGGCGCTGGTGATCTGTTCGACGTCGTTAGTGGCGCGAGACATCAGCATCGCGGTCGGCTGTCGCTGATAGAACCGCGCGCTCTGCGCGAGCAGCACATCCATCAGCTCGTCGCGCAGGTCCTTGACGGTGGCGAGCCCGGTGCGGAAGAAGGCGTAGTGGCCAAAGTACGTCAGCAGGTTCTTCATGAACACGGTGAAGAAGCCGAGCACGAGGATCACCGCCCGGCTCGACGGCAAGTGCTCGCCGAGCTGCCTGGTGGCGGCGTCGAAGGAACTCCGCAGCTCCTTGACCAGGCCGACGTCGGGGAGCTTGCCAGGCTTGGCGGGTGCGACTGCCGCCTGGGGTGCGGCGATCACGCTGCCGGCCTGGGCGCCGAGCACCTCGTCGATGATCGGCGTGATCAGGAAGACGAGAAACACCACCGAGATCGCGACGCCGACCATGCCGAGCACCGCCACCGCCGCCCAGCCGGCGTGGGGCCGAACATAGCGCAGCAAGCGCAGCAGCGTTTTCATCGAGGCGCCCCTTTCACGGCGCTATCCTAGCAAGGGGGTGAGGATCGTGATGCACGAGGACACACATGACGGCAAGGGCGCCGGTGCAATGGGCGAGGGAGCAGGCAGGGAACGCGACCCCGTCTGCGGCATGTGGGTCGATCGAGAGCGGGCCGCGGCGCGCTTTGAGCACGGTGGCAGGCAGTACTTCTTCTGCTGCCCAAACTGCCGGGAGAAGTTTCAGGCCGACCCCGAGCGCTACCTCGCGGCGCCGGCGGCACGACCGGCCGCGATCACCATGAAGCCGGCGGTGATCTCGTCGCGGCCGCCGGCGGCGCCGGCGGGGTGGCGCGAGCAGCCTACCGAGCACACCTGCCCGATGCACCCCGAGATTCGCCGAGCCGGGCCCGGGGACTGTCCCTCCTGTGGCATGGCGCTGGAGCCGACGGACGTCCGGGCAGGCGCGGAGCGCGTCGAGTACACCTGTCCGATGCACCCCGAGGTCGTGCGAGGGGAACCGGCCGACTGCCCGATCTGCGGCATGGCGCTGGAAGCTCGAACGGTTCGTGCCGGCGCCACCCCGAGCCCCGAGTTGGCGAGCATGACCCGGCGTTTCTGGGTTGCCCTCACGCTCACCGTGCCGGTGTTCGTCCTGGCGATGGCGGAGCACCTCCCGGGCCGGCCGCTGCACGGGGTGCTGGCACCCCGTCTGGCTGCCTGGATCCAGCTCGTGCTTGCGACCCCGGTCGTGCTCTGGTGTGGCTGGCCGTTCTTCCAGCGCGCCTGGGCCTCGCTCGTTCACCGCAGCCTTAACATGTTCACCCTGATCGCCACCGGCACCGGGGCGGCCTACGCCTACTCGGTCGTCGCCACGGTGGCGCCCGGGGCGGTGCCGGCAGCCTTTCACGATCCTCATGGCGGCGTGCCGGTGTACTTCGAGGCCGCCGCGGTGATCACCGTGCTGGTGCTGCTCGGCCAGGTGCTCGAGCTTGGCGCCCGGGCGCGCACCGCGGGGGCGCTGCAGGCGCTGCTGGCGCTCGCCCCGCCGAACGCGCGCCTCGTCGGCGAAGATGGCAGCGAAACCGACGTGCCCGTCGAACAGGTGCGCGCCGGCCAGGTTCTGCGCGTGCGTCCCGGCGAGCGCATCCCGGTCGATGGCGAGGTGGTGGAGGGCGCGAGCGCGGTGGACGAGTCGATGCTCACCGGCGAGCCGATCCCGGTCGAGAAGTCACCCGGAGCGGGCGTGACCGGCGGCACGCTCAACACCACCGGTGGCTTCGTGATGCGCGCCCGGCGCGTGGGCAGCGAGACGGTGCTGGCGCAGATCGTGGCCCTGGTCGCGAAGGCGCAGCGCACCCGCGCCCCGATCCAGCGGATCGCCGACCTGGTTGCGGGTTACTTTGTTCCTGCCGTCGTGGTGGTCGCCGCCGTCACGTTCATCGTCTGGGCCACGCTTGGGCCGGCGCCGCGCCTCGCCAACGCCCTCGTCAACGCGGTCGCGGTGCTGATCATCGCCTGCCCCTGCGCGCTCGGACTGGCGACCCCGATGTCGATCATGGTTGGAATGGGACGAGGCGCCGCTGCCGGCATCCTGATCAGGAACGCCGAGGCGCTCGAGCGGCTGGAAAAGGTCGACACACTGGTGCTCGACAAGACCGGCACGCTCACCGAGGGCAAGCCTGAGCTCACCTCGGTGCTCCCGGCCGCGGGGTTCACCGATGACGAGGTGCTGCGCCTCGCGGCGAGCCTCGAGCGCGGCAGCGAGCACCCACTCGCCGCCGCAATCCTCGCCGCCGCCGCAAAGCGTGGCCTGGCGCTGGCGGAAACGACCGCGTTCGCCGCCCAGCCCGGCCGAGGAGTCACTGGCATCATCGAGCCTCGCCGGCTGGCGCTCGGTAACCAGAATCTGATGGCGGAGCTTGGCGTCGACCTTGCGCCGCTCAGGGGGGCCGCCAGGCGGCTGGGTGACGCCGGCAGCACGGTCGCCTATCTGGCTGTGGACGGGGCGATCGCCGGCATGCTGGTCATCGGCGACCCGATCAAGGCGTCGACGCCGGCGGCGCTCGCCGAGCTGCGGGCGATAGGGCTTCGCCTGGTGATGCTCACCGGGGATAGCCGGGCGGCGGCGCAGGCGATTGCCTTGCGCCTCGGGATCGGCGAGGTCGAGGCCGAGGTGCTGCCACAGGGGAAGGGCGAGGTGATCAGGCGCCTGCAGGCCGCCGGGAGGGTGGTGGCGATGGCCGGCGACGGCATCAACGACGCGCCGGCGCTCGCCCAGGCCGACGTCGGCATCGCGCTCGCCACCGGCACTGACGTGGCGATCGAGAGTGCGGCGGTAACGCTCATCCAGGGCGACCTGCGCGGCATCGCCCGCGCCCGGCGGCTCTCGCAGGCGACGATGCGCAACATCCGCCAGAACCTCTTCTGGGCGTTCGTCTACAACCTGCTCGGGGTGCCGATCGCAGCCGGCGCGCTCTACCCCTTCTTCGGGCTCCTACTCTCGCCGATGCTGGCCAGCGCCGCGATGAGCTTCTCCTCCGTCTCGGTGATCGCCAACGCACTGCGCCTGCGCCGTTTGAAGCTCTGAAGGCGGAAACCGGGGACTCGAATTGTCGACAAACAGAAAGCTTATTATGCTTGCTGAAAGCTGAGCGCTGAGAGCTGAAAGCTGAAAGCTGAAAGCTGAGAGCTGAAAGCTGAAAGCTGAGAGCTGTTCTGCTAGCATGCCGCGGCGCGGCAGGCGGGAGCGACGCCGGCCGCCGGGGAGAACCGCGATGAAGACACGCCTCACCGAGCTGCTCGGCATCGAGCATCCGATCGTTCTTTCCGGCATGAGCTGGGTGAGTGTTCCATCGTTGGTGGCGGCGGTCTCCAACGCCGGCGGCCTCGGCATCCTCGCCACCGGCGTCTACAACGCCAGGCAGACGCGCGAGGCGGTGCGGCAGGTGCGCGAGCTGACCGACCGGCCATTCGGCGCCAATGCCACGCTGTATTTTCCCGGTGCGCGCGAGAACGCCCATGTGCTCCTCGAGGAAAAGGTACCGGTGATCAACTTCTCGATGGGCAAGGGGGACTGGATCGTGAAGGCCGCCCACGAGTACGGCGGCAAGGTGATCGCCACCGTGACCAACCTCAAGCATGCGCAGGGCGCGGTCGCCTACGGCACCGATGCGCTGCTGGCGACCGGCCACGAGGCGGCGGCGCACGGCGGCGACGTCACCTCGCTGGTGCTGGTGCCGGCGATCGCCGGCGCGGTGAAGGCGCCGGTCATCGCCGCCGGCGGGTTCGCCGATGGCCGCGGACTAATCGCCGCGCTCGCCCTCGGCGCCGCCGGCATCGCGATGGGAACGCGCTTCATGAGCACGCAGGAGAGCCCGGTGCACGAGAGCATGAAGCGGCGCGCCCGCGAGGCCGGCATCGAGGGAACGGTGTACTCCACCCGCTTCGATGGCCAGCCCTGCCGCGTGATGCGCACGCAGGCCGCCGATCGCGCGATCCGCCGCGGTCTCGACCTCAAACGGGCGGTGTTCAACTCGGCCGAGATTGCGCGGATGCTCGAGGTGCCCTACTTCAACCTCGCTCTCGGCGTCCTCGCCTCGGGCTGGAAGAACGCCCGGCAGCTCCTCCACATGGCCAATGCGTTCAAGGCCTTCAAGCTCGCCGCCGTCGACGGCGACAACGAGCGCGGCGTGCTGCCACTCGGCCAGGTCGCGGGCCTGGTCGCGGACACGCCGACCGTGGCCGAGGTGATCGGCCGCATCATGGCCGAGGCGCGGGCCGTGCAGGCGTCCCTCGCGGAGCAGGTCGGTGGGAATCGACCGATGGCCAACGGCCAATAGCCGATGGAGACGGCCAATGGCCTATGGCCTATAGCCAACAACCAATAGCCTGGGGCCGATACCCGATTGGCCATGACCGGCCACTGGTGGGATGAGATGGCGAGGCAGCCCGAAAGGCGGCCAACCCCCACCAGCCATAAGCCATCAGCCATACGCCATAAGCCATAGGCCATGAGCCCTGGGCCATAGGCCATCGGCCATGGGCCGCTTCTCCGCCTTGAGCCCCTCGCAAGGCCCGTGCTACCGTCGGAGCCATGGAGGAGCGGCTGGCGCGGGCCCCGGGAGCGATTCGCGGCATGTTCGCCGCGATAGCGCCGCTAGGATCCTTCCTCTCCGCCGATGGCGGCGCCTACGCCTACCTGCCGGCCTCGGTCGCCAACTTTCCAGATCGCAACGACCTCGCCGCCCGGGTGGCGAGGGTGGGCTTCGAGGTGCTCCTACAGGAGGAGCTCTCGGCCGGCATTGCCGCGCTCACGGTGGCGCGGTGGAAGGAGGCGTCTTGAGCGCGATGGTGCTCGATGGGCAGAAGGTGGCCGCCGAGCTGCGGCAGGGCGTGGCGCGCGAGGTGGCGGAGCTGGCGGCCGGCGGGGCGCCGCCGCGGCTGGATGCCATTCTGGTCGGCGATGATCCCGCCTCAGGCGTCTACGTCGGGGCCAAGGCGAGGGCCTGCCAGGAGGTGGGCATCCGTTCCGAGACCCGCCGGCTTCCCGCCACAACCACGCCTGCGGAGCTTCGCCGGGTGATCGGCGATCTCAACGCCGACGCCGGCGTGGACGGCATTTTGCTCCAACTGCCGCTGCCGGCGCCGCTGGAGAGCCGGGCCTTCCTCGATCTGATCGACCCGGCCAAGGACGTCGACGGCTTCCATCCCGCCAATGTCGGCCTGCTGCACCAGGGCCGGCCGCGCTTCGTGCCCTGCACCCCGGCGGGGATCATCGCCCTGCTCGACGCCTACGGCATCGCGCTCGAAGGCCGGCGGGCGGTGGTGCTGGGGCGCTCGGAGATCGTCGGCAAGCCAATGGCGGCGCTGCTGCTTGCGCGCCATGCCACGGTCACGATCTGCCACTCGCGCAGCCGCGATCTGGCGGCGATCTGCCGCGAGGCGGAGCTCCTCATCGCGGCGATTGGCAAGCCGGCCCTGGTTACCGGTGAGTTCGTGCGCGCGGGCGCGACCGTGGTCGACGTCGGCGTCAACCGCGTGGAATCGGCCGAGCTCGTCGCGCGGCTCTATCCCGGCGATGCCGGGCGGCTCTCGCAGGTGGCGAAGAAGGGGTACACGCTGGTGGGCGATGTCGACTTCGTGCCGGTGAGCGAGGTGGCCGGGGCGATCACCCCGGTGCCCGGCGGGGTCGGTCCGTTAACGATCGCCGGCCTCCTCCGCAACACGGTGACCGCCGCGCGCGCCCGCCGGGGGGCCTAGAAATGCTGCTCGTCGGGCTCACGGGCGGGGTGGCGAGCGGCAAGAGCGCCGTGGTCAGGCTTCTCGCCGCCCGGGGCGCGGCGGTGTGCGACGCCGACCAGGTCGTTCACGAGCTCTATCTCCCCGCCGGTGCGGGAACGCGGGCCGTGAGGGAGCTCTTCGGCGAAGCAATGCTGGCGGCGAACGGGGGTGTCGACACCGCTGTATTGGCCGCCCGGGCGCTTGCCAATCAGGCGAGCCGAGAACGCCTCGAGGCCGCCATCCATCCGCTCGTGCGCCGCGAAATCGGGAGCTGGCTTGAGTCGCTCTCGGCCGGCGATCCGGCGCGGGCGGTGGCGGTAGTGGAGGCAGCGCTCCTGGTCGAAACCGGGTCGTTCCGGGCCTATCACCGGCTGGTCGTGGTGAGCGCCCCCGAACACGAGCGCCGGCGGCGGGCGCTGGCCGCCGGCTGGTCATCGGAGCGCTTCGAGCGGCTGCTCGCCGCGCAGCTCTCCGACCCCGAGCGTGAGGCCGTCGCCGATTACGTCATCCGCAACGACGGAGATCTCCTGACGCTGGCTGCTGCCGTGAATGAGCTCTGGCGGCCGCTTCAGGAAGACGCCGCCCTGCTCGCCGCCGGCCTGCCGTTGCCAGCTCGCAGGTAGCTTTCAGCAATCAGCGCTCAGCTTTCAGCCATCAGCTAAAAGCCAAGGCGGCGGAGCCGCGACCAAATGGTTCCGGCTTTGCCGCCAGCAGTTAGCTGTTAGCGGTTAGCTCGACGGCAGTCGCCTAATGCGTGTCCGGCGCGAAAACTCGGTTCGTGGTTTTGGCGCGGAAAACTATTCCCGTCAGTGGATTTGGAGCGTTGCGTCGGAGCTTTGCCGCGAGTTTTCGAAGTTGCCGAACGGTAAGGCGCTAAAAGCTGAAAGCTGATAGCTGAAAGCTGAGTGCTGAAAGCGCTGGCCGCCTTCGGCGGCCAGCCCGCCAATCTCGCTGCGGCGTGCTAGGATTTCGCCAGAGGTCGCCCGCTCTCGCTGCCACACCTGCCCAAACGCCTGCACCGGGCCGGGCTCCTGAGGAGTGGCGGGGCGGGTCCGCAGCGCTCGCAAGTCGCGGGCGGCCCCGATGGGGAGGGCCGTCATGGGCGCGACGAGGTGTCTGGCTTGCGGCGCGATGCTCGAGGCTGGCGACGGTTTCTGCATGACCTGCGGCCAGCCGGTGGCGGCCGCCCACGCCGGGATTGAGGCGGCGACCACACCGGTCGCGGCGCCGCGACGAGGGTGGCCGATGAGCCGCCTGCTCCTGATCGCGGGCGGCGTCGTGCTGCTCTGCGTCATCGCCGTGCTGGTGGCCCTCGTACTGTCGCGCCGGCCCCCGGAGCTGCCGGGTGAGGAGCTGATCCCCGTGGACCCGGCCTCGACAGGGCGCTCGTCGATCACTCATGCACCACCCTCGATGCTGGTTTGCAGTCACGGCAACGCGGCGGATCTGGTGACCGGCTAGCGCAGGGAGGTTGGTGATGGATAGCCACCTCTGCCGCTCGTGTGGCGCCAGGATCGAGGAGGCCGACAGCTTCTGCATGGCGTGTGGCGCGCCGGCGGAGGTGGCGGTTGTGGCTCCCCCTCCGGCTGCGGCGGCGCCGCCACCTCTCGGTCCGGCCGAGGCCATGCCGCCTCTCACGCCGGCCGTAGCCTCGCCGCCGCCTGGCGGGCCTGGGCGGCGCGGTCCAATCGTCGTGCTGGCGGCAACCGCCGCAGTCGTCATTGTCACCGTGGTGGTAGTGATTCTCGTGCTGCGCCGCCCGGCTCCCCCGCCCGGCGAGGCGCTGCTTGGCGACCAGTCGGCCTTGTCCGAGATCAGCGGGGCGACGAGTCCGATGCCGCCGCCGACCATTGCCCCGGATGAGGAGACGTCTCCCCCGCCGCAGCCAGTGTCGAATGCCGCGAGCGCCGTCGCCGTGCCCGGCGAGCCGGAGCCGCTCGCCCCCACCTCCCCCGAGGCGGGGGCCGCTCCCGAGGCTCCGGCCGCTCAGAACCCGCAAACACGGCCGCCGCCACCCGCCACCGCTGCTC
>JAZDGE010000203.1:0-2287 GCA_043807175.1 Acidobacteriota bacterium | reverse complement strand
TGCCCGCGCGCAGGGTGGCCGAGAGGATCAGCCGAGCCGCGACAGCTCGGCGATTGGGCGGCACCTCGTCGAGCGCGACGAAGCCGACCCCTTCGAGGACCGCGTCGAGCTCCTGCGTCTGGCCGGCCGCGAACAATCGGTCAGCCACGGTGAGGCGGACCTCGGCGTCCTTGCTGGCGGTGGCCAGCGCCACCAGGGCCTTGATGCCCTTGGTCGGCTCCTTGCCGAGCAGCAGTATCTGTCCGCGCAACAGCTCCGGGTCGGTGCTCTTGCTGCCGAGCTGCGCCGCCCGAGCGAGCTCATTGAGCGCCTTGGTCTGGTCCGGCCGTTTGTCGAGGCTCAGCGCCAGGACGTAGGCGAGCTGTGGCGAGGCGGTGCTCTTGTTGTGTTGTAGGCGCTCGGCGATCTTGCGCGCCGCTGAGCCTTTGCCACTCAGCGCGAGGCAGCCGATTCCGGCGGCTACACCGAGTCCCTTTCGCTTGGCCACGTCGGTCGGCGTCGTCGGCGTGGCAAGGAGCTCGTGGCGTACCTCGTCGTCGCCAAAGCGTTGCGCCAGACGGAACATGGCCCAGGTCAGTAGGCCAGCGGCAGCCGAGTTGTTGGCCGGCGCTTTCTTGGTCAGCTCGGCCGTGGCCGCGCGCAGACTCTGGTAGCCGAGTTGATCGACGTTCGCCACAGTGAGGTCTGGGATGATCGGCGCGACCGGCGGCTGCTCCTCGATCGGGATCGGCTCCGCGGGGACGGACCCGGGCATAGGTGGTGGCGGCGTGACCTCGGCCAGGCCGAGCGGATCGATGAGCTGCAGATCGAAGAAGGGCGTGGCCACGACGACGAGACCCACCAGGCCCCCCAAGATCACCACGACCAACAGGGCGCCGATCAGCGTGAGTGGCGCTAATCGCCGCGGGGCGGCGCTGAGTATCAATGCCGGCTCGTCTGGCTCGACGGCGGCCGCCTGGGCCGGCGCCTCCTTGGCCGATCCGGCTTCGGCATCGACGGGCAACGCCACCTGGGCGCCCTCGCCCCCGATCACCGGGCCGGCCGCCGGATCCCGCTCGACAGCGACCTCCGCGGTTCCATAGGTATGCGGAGGTTCCGGCGGGACATTATCAAAGATGGAGACGTCCTCACCACTCGGCGCCAGCGGCGCTTCGGCGACGGGAGCCGGAGCCTGGTCGACCGGCAGGTCAACCGCTGGAGAGGCGGCCCCGGGCGGCGCCGTGGGAGGAGGGGTCGCCGTCGCCTGTGCCAAGGCGGCGGTCGCGCCCCCTGCAGCTGGTGCGGGCGAGAGGGCCGGCGCGGGCGAGGGGGCCGGCACAGGCGCTGGTGCCGGCGTGGCGAGGAGCGTCGGGCTTCCGGCCAAGGGGAGGGTCTGGTTCGCCAGCGCATTTGGCGCGTCGCCGGCCGCGGGCCCTGCGTCGAGTGAGACCGTGCTCGCTGGTGCAGGGGCGTTCGGTGCGTCGCCGGCCGCCGGGATCGTCCCCGGCGCTGCAGGCGCGGCAATGTTGATCCGCTCGCCACAACTCTTGCACTTCATGAAGGCACCGGTGGCCGGTACCTTGGCGGCGTCAATGTTGTACAGGGTCTGACACGCAGAACAGGTGACGTTCATCTGGCAGCGTCCATGTTTCACTCCACCAGAGGAGAGACTACCAAGGCACTGTGGGTGGTGGAAGCCCAGGTCGAGCAGTCAGAGGTCGGCAATGCCATCGAGCGAGCAGGCGAGGGCTGGCCGAGGTGCGGCAGAGTTTTCGCCGGTCAGGGGCTCACGCGGCAACTCGAGAAGGGGAAGTGTGGGCGGCGGGCAGCGCGAACCGCGTGAGGGGTGTCACCGGCGGGGGGACCGGTGACACCCCTCGGTGCGCGGGTCAGCGGCGACGACGAATCAACGCGAACAGGCCGAGCGCCAGGGCAGCGAGGCTGCCGGAGGCCGCAGCGCAGCCGCCGGAGGCGCTCTCGCCTTCGACTTCGGCGACGATGGTATAGGTCGCGGTCGACGGGCCGAGGTCGTCCGTCTGCGGCAAGCTCGCGGTCACTTTGATGACGTACTGGCCGGCGACGTCGGGCGAGAAGCGGATGTTGTTCATCTCGGTGCAGACGCCGTCCTCGCTGCGCAGGCAGTTGGCCACCTGCGGGTTGCTCGGTGAGGTCGCACCCGAGCCCTTGCCGTTGACCAGCGAGGCGCTGCTGCCGTCCGGCAGGCTGTCGAAGCGCGCCGTCCAGCTGTGCATCTGACCGAGCCGATTGGAGAAGAGGGCGACGGTGATGTCGGTGCCGGTCTGCAGGG
>JAZDGE010000202.1:0-2262 GCA_043807175.1 Acidobacteriota bacterium | reverse complement strand
GGCCGCCGCGCTCGCCCATCCCGGTGGCAAGGGCAGGGCGCTGTGGGCGCGCCAGCTTGCCACGCCCGAGAGCGGCGTCTTCTGGGTGGAGGAGGAGGCGCTGCTGGCGAGGGTTGCCGGCGCGGCGGAGGTGGCGGCCGCGAACGCCGAGAGCCCGGTGGTGGTGGTGGCAGGGCCGCTCGAGGACACGGATGTCGCCCGGTTGCAGGCGCGTGCCGCCGCCGCCGGGCATGAGAGCGTTGTGCTCACCTCGCTCCCGCTCTCGGGCGTGGCGGCGCTGCCGCTGGCCGGGGGCGAGGAGGCGGTGTGGGCGCTGGCGGCGACCTGGCTGGCGGCGCGTTCACATGCCAGCAAGGCAGCCGAGGCCGGGCGCTTTCGCCCCGCACTGGCGCGCGAGGTCCTCGAAGCCGGGGCCGCTTCCGGCTTCACCCAGCCGCCGCGCGCCGCGGAGGTGGCGCGGGGAAGCGAGACGGCGAGTCGCACGCGGCTTGTCTCACCGGCCGCGCGCCAGGTCCTGGCCTGGCTGGAGGCCGCACCGCTCGGGCTCACTGCCGCCGAGCTGGTCGCGGTGGCGGGCGAGGCGAGGCAGGGAGCGGTGGAGGAGCTGGAACGACTGCGGCTGGTCGAGCGGCGGCGCGAGACCTGGCGGGCGCTGACTCCTGCCGGCGGGGGTGTGCCGGAGACCGTAGCATTGCTGGCGCAGCAGCTTCCGGTTGATTCCTGGGCGGGCGCGGTGGCGCGAGCGCTCGCTGGTGGCGGGGAACGGGCGCTGCGCGCTCGCTGCGAGCAGGCGCTCGAGGGCGCCGAGGCGGGCGCGGTCCTGGCCGCCGCCCGCGCCTTCCCCGAGACCACCGAGCTCGCCGAGGCCCATGCCGAGGCGGCGCTCGCCCTTGGCCGCCTGGCTGAGGCGCAGCGGGCGCTCGATCAGGTCGCGGCGCCAGAGCGAGGCGCGAGCTGGCATGCCCTGGCGGCCTGGTGGGCCGAGCTCGCGGGCCTGCCGGGGAGGGCGGAGGAGGAGCTGCGAGCGATCGATGGCGAAAAGCTGCCGGCGCGGCTGGCGGCGCGCACCGCGCTGGTCGCGGCTGAGCTGGCCCGCCGGCAGGGAGAACGTGGGGCCGAGGCCCGCCACCTCGAGGAAGCGGTCACACTCGCCGGCGACCGGGTGCCGGAAGCGCGGCTCGCGGCGGCCATGAGTGGCGGCCGGGTTGCTCTGCGCGCGCTCTGGCGCGAAGGCGCCCCCAACTGGACTCCGGACATCCGGGCTCGCGCTCTGCACCTGGTCGGCCTCGAGGCCTATGCCCGCAGCTCCTGGTACGCCGCGGCCACTGCCTTTCGCGCCGCGCTCCGTCAGGCCAGCGGTGAGAACCTGCTGCTGCTGGGCGACATCCACAGCGATCTCGGCGGCGTCGCGATCCTCACCGAGAAAGTCGCCACCGCGGAGCGCCACCTGCTGCTCGCCGAACGCTGGCTGGAGGCGGCAGGCTCGCGGCGTGCGGTCACCGTGGTGCGCGCCAACCGGGGCGTGCTGGCTGCCGACCGCCTGCAGTGGCGGCGCGCTCGCGAGCTCATTCTCGCCTCGCGCGAGCTTCGTGGTGGCGTGGAGGACAGCGCCTACTGGTTCGAGGAGCTCGAGCTGGCGCGCTCGGAGCTGGCCCGGGGCGAGGCGGACGCGGTGCGCGGGATGCTGCCGCGCATGGCCGAGGCGATCGCCGGCTCGGCCCGGCACCTGTTGCTCGAGCAGGCGCTGGCCGCGATTCGCGCGCACCTCGCGCTCATCGAGGGCGATGTCGGCGCCGCGGGGGAGGCGGCGGCGACCGCGGAGGACGGGGAGCGCGAGCTGATCATGGCGGTCGTCGCGGCGGCGCGGGGCGAGGAGGTCGCGCGTCACCTGCCCGAGCGCTGGGGACTCAAGGTCACCGCCGAGCTGCTGGGCTCATGGCGGCGGGGCGAGCCCGAGGAGGCCCGGAGGCTGGCCGCGCAGGCGCTCGCCACCCTGCCGGCCGAGGGGGCGGTGGGGTTCGCCCGCTTCGCCGCCATTCTCGCCCGCGGCGGCGAGGCGCTCCCGGCAGGCTGGGTGGAGCTCGCCGGCGCGGCAGAGGAAGCGCTGGATGCCGGCGAGCTGGATGGCTGGGCGGCACGGCTGCGCGACTGCCGGGGGATCGACCCTGCGCGCCTGGTGCGGGCCCTCGACGGGGTCATCAGCGCCGGCAGCGACGCCCTCGGCGAGCGCCGGCTCGCCGAGCTCGGGCGCGCCCTCGGGCT
>JAZDGE010000201.1:0-2767 GCA_043807175.1 Acidobacteriota bacterium | reverse complement strand
AGGAAGGCGCACTTGGAGACGCCAAGGCGTTCCTCATCGACTTGCTCGGGTCCGGGCTGCCGGTCGTGGTCCACTCCGTCCTGAAGCGGGCAAATGGTGCAGGCATCGCCGAGAAGACCCTGAGGCGAGCGAAGAAGGCCCTCGGCGTGGTGGCCAGGAAAGAGGGCTTCGGCGCCTCCGGCGAGTGGTGCTGGATGCTTCCCGAGGTGCCTAAGATGGCCAAGGAGCCCATAGGTGGCCAGTCTCCAAGTATGGCCGCCTTAGGTGATGTGTTCGTCAACCGAATACTTGACCACCGCGATAGCCCAATAGTTGACCACCCCTTTCCTTCTTGTCTGTCGTTTTCCTAGATCTGGCCGCTGCTCTCACGGAAACGATACGACTCACCCTCGAAGACGAGGATGTGGCTGTGGTGGGTGAAGCGGTCGAGCAGCGCCGCCGTCAAGGTCGCATCGCCGAAGACCTCGCTCCAGCGTGAGAACTCGAGGTTGCTGGTCACCAGCACGGAGCCGGCCTCGTAGCGCTCGGCGAAGAACTGAAACAGCAACGGCGCACCGGGCCCCAGGGGCAGGTAGCCGAGCTCATCGACGATCACCAGCTCGGCTCGCTGCCAGCCCTTGAGGTAGCGCGGCAGGCGGTGCTCATCGGCGGCCGCCAGCAGCTCCTGGGCGAGGCTGATGGCGCCGATGAAGCGCACCCGGGCACCGGCGTAGATGGCCGCCAGGCCGATCGCCGTGGCGATGTGCGTCTTGCCGGTACCGGAGCCGCCGAGGCAGACGACGTTCTCCTTGGCGGCGATGAACTCACCCGTGCCGAGGGCCAGCACGCGTGCCTTCTCGAGGCTCGGGGCCAGGGTGAAGTCGAAGCCCTCGAAGCTCTTGAGCGCCGGGAAGCGGGCCCCTTTGAGGCGTGCCGCCAGGCGATGCTCGGTGCGCGAGACCACCTCGGCCGCCAGGCAGGCGGCCAGCGCCTCGAGATGTGAGCGACCGGCCTTGCTCGCATCGCGTGCGATCTCCTCGAAGGCGACCGCCAGGCCGGGCATCTTGAGCTCCTTGGCATAGAGCTTGATCTGGGCGGTGAGCACCTCGCTGTTCATCGGACGCACCCGGCAAGGGCGTCGTAGCGGGCCAGGTCGGCCGCCGGCAGGCAGACCGCCAAGGCCGCCGGCACAACGATCGGCTCCGGCGTGCGATGCTCGGCGTTGAGGGCCAGCTGACGCACGCGGGCCGCATCGAGCGCGCCGCCATCGGTAAGCGCGGTCCGCAGCGCCGTCGCCAGACGCTCCAGGCCCAGCTCGCGACCGAGCAGCAGGATCTCGGCGAAGCGGCGGTGGCCGTCGGGTGCCCGCCGCGCCAGATCACGGGCGGCCAGGAACACCGGATCGGCGCTCGCCAGGGCGGCGCAGCGCAGGGCCGCGCGCGGCTTGCGCGCGAAGGCATCGAGGTAGTGGGCCAGATCAAGGACGGTCTCGCCGCGCGCATAGCTGCGCGCGTGGCAGGCGAGGCGCTGCTCGCCACGGTAGAGCTCGATGCGATCGACGAAGCTCTCGGCACGCAGGGTGGCGCCGGCGCAGGCGACCGGCACCGAGTAGCGGACGCGTTCGATGCTCACCAGGGCGAGCTTGTTGGCGACCACGGGACGGCTCACGCAGGCACGGAAAGGATGCGCCGGCAGCGCCCCCAGGGCCGCGCGTTCGAGCTGCCAGGCGTCATGATGACGTTCCCGCTCGCGCTCACACCAAGCCCGCAGATGCTCGTTGAGCTCCTCGAGGCTGGCAAACGAGCGCGAGTAGGGCACCAGGGCGTTGCGGCGCACGTAGCCGACGAGGTTCTCGACCGAGCCCTTCTCATTACCGGCTCCCGGGGTGCAGAAGCTGCTGGCAAACAGGTAGTGGGCGCGCAGGGCGGAGAGCAGCTGATGCTCCTCGCGCGCCGGGCCGGCGAGGATCTTGGTGACCGCCGTCTTGGCGTTGTCGTACCAGAGCTCGGCAAACACACCGCCGAAGAAGGCACAGGCCGCCACGTGGCCGGCCAGGAAGGCCTCCAGGCGCTCGCTCGGGTAGGCGATCACGAACGGCACCTGCGAGGCCTTGGCGCGCAGGCAGAAGAGGGCCACCTCGGTGCGCACCCCGGCGATTGTCACCACGGCGCCGCCGAAGTCGGCCTGGGCGATCTCGCCCGGCGGGGCCTCGAGGGGCACGTAGGGCACCGTTCGGCGGGGCCGCAGCGCAGCGACCGTGCGTCGCACCGTGACCTCGGAGCCGGCGAAGCCGTGCTCGGCGACGAGGCGGTCGTAGATGCGCTTGGCGGTGTGACGCTGCTTGGGCGGCGCGCTCTCGTCCTCGGCCAGCCAGCTGCGAACCAGGTCGAGGTAGGGACCCATGACCGGCGCCGGTCGCGGCACGCGCAGGGTGTAGCGCGGCGGAGAAGCGGGCGCGGTGAGCGCCTTGCGCACCGTCTGGCGCGACCAGCCGGTGCGCCGCGCGATCTCACGGATCGACCAGCCGTCACGGGCGCGCAGCTTGATGAACTCCACGTCGACCATCCTGAGCACTGCCTTCCTCCTGCCCGCCTCGATCGGCGCCCCCGATGGGGAGCCCCATGGACGGTACAGGCGTCGCTGCGGTGGTCAACTTTTCGGCTATCGAAGCGGCCCCAAGTGGTCAACATTTAGGTTAGCGAACACATCCAGAAGGCCAGCCAATCCAGATCTGCCCGGCGCTTGGCCGAATACCCCGGAGCGTTGATGTTGTCCTCGTAGACCCTTC
>JAZDGE010000200.1:0-2034 GCA_043807175.1 Acidobacteriota bacterium | reverse complement strand
GCCTTCACCGAGCTCTACCCCGCCTTTCTGCGGCGCGGCACGCGCACCGTCAAGGCCTGCCTGCCGGCCGGTTGCGAGCTGCAGACCTGCCGTTACGACATCAACCTCGAACCCGAGGCTCAGGGCTTTCAAGCCGAGACCTTCGACGCGGCGCTATCGGTCAACACACTCCACCTCGCCGCCGACCTCGTGGCGTCGCTCGGCGCGCTTCGTCGCCTGCTTCGCCCGGCGGGAGCGCTGGTGATCAGCGAGCTGGTGCGGCCCGGCCCTTCGAGCGGCGTCCACCTCGAGCTTCCCTTCACTCTTCTGGAGGCCTTCCGCAGGACACCCCTGGATGGCCTGCGCCAGCGACCGGGCTTCCTCACGCTTGACGGCTGGCTCGTCGCGCTCGAGCGCGCCGGCTTTTCGAGCCACGCCCTGATCCCGGCCGCCTTCCGCCGCTGTGCCCAGCTCTACCCGGGCTTCTACTGCTGCGCGATCATCGCCCGCCGCTGACCACGGAAAGCCCCGCAGGACCCGGCAGCACCTTCCCCACCAGCGCGGCGTAGGTACCACGGCGATGGCACTCCTGGATCAACCGCGCGCCCTCGCCTGGAGCCACCGCGGCCAGCAGTCCGCCGGAGGTCTGGGGGTCGCACAGGAGATCGAGGGTGATGCCGTCGGCTTCCTGATGCCGCAGCTTGCCGGCTACCCAGGTGCGGTTGGCCACCAGCCCGCCCGGAATCGCTCCGCCCTCTGCGGCCTCCCGCGCCCCGGCCAGCAGCGGTACCCGCGGGTGCCAGATCTCGATCGCCACCCCTGCCGCCTCCGCCATCTCCAGCGCATGGCCGAGCAGACCATAGCCGCTCACATCGGTCAGGGCATGGGTATCGACCATGCGACAGGCCTCAGCCGCACGCCGGTTCGTTTCGGCCATGCTGGCCACCAGCGCCTGCTCCTCGGCCGGCGCGAGCCGGCCTCGTTTCACGGCGGTGGCCAGCACGCCCGTGCCCAACGGCTTGGTAAGCACCAGCTCATCGCCGGGCCGAGCCCCGGCGTTGGTCAGTATCCGATCCGGGTGCACCAGTCCCGTCACCGCCAGCCCGTAGGTGAACTCCGGCCCCTTCACGGTGTGGCCCCCGAGAGGCACGACTCCCGCCTCGCGCAGAGTGGTGAGTCCGCCAGCCAGGGTCTCGTGCAACACCGCGAGCGGCAGGGTACCAACCGGGAACGCGCACACCGCGAGCGCCGAGAGCGGCTCGGCGCCCATCGCGTAAATATCCGAGAGCGCGTTCGCGGCGGCGATGCGCCCGAAGTCGAAGGGATCGTCGACGATCGGTGGAAAGAAGTCGACCGACTGGACCAGAGCCCGGGTGTCGTCGAGGCGAAGCACTCCGGCATCGTCGAACGAGCCGGCGCCGACGAGCAGGCGCCCGTCCACGATCTCGGGAAGTCCTGAGAGAACCTGGTGTAGGTCCGCCGGACCCAGCTTGGAGGCTCAACCGGCGCAGCTCACCATGTGGGTGAGCTTGAGAATCTCGTCTCGACTCATGTGGCAAGTATAGCCGGACGATTATGCTATAATGACATTGGTTGTTGCTGTAGGAGCATTGAAGTCCGTGAGCTCGCAACCGCATACGAATGGCGCACTGGCGCAGTGGAGGCGTGAAATGGCCCCAGACCAACCTCAGACAGCAGTCGTGCCGTCACGCGTAGACCTCCTGGCGACCGGCCTGCTCCTTCTGCTCCTGCTTGCCGGCCTGTTCAGATAAGCGCTACCCTCGTTCCGGGAGGACAGGCGAGCATGGCCGAGCAGACCGCCGCGTCGTTGGAATGGAAGGGGTTGCTTCGCTTTGCGGCACGCTCGGGCTCCGGGCACGAGCTGCAGCTCGACTCGCCGGGACGTCCCGGCCATCAGGGTCCGAGCCCGATGGAGCTCATCCTCATCGGCGTCGCGGGCTGCACCGCCATCGACGTCGTGGCGATCCTGGGCAAGATGCGCGAGCCCCTGGAAGGGCTCGCGGTCGAGATTTGCGGCGAGCGCGCCGCCACCGA
>JAZDGE010000199.1:0-4040 GCA_043807175.1 Acidobacteriota bacterium | reverse complement strand
CCAGCCGCTCGCCGGCCGGCTCGAGATCGTCACCGTGGCCGGCGGTACGCCGGTGGTCGTCGACAACGCCCAAACCCCCTACGCGCTCGAGCAGGTGATCACGGCCCTGCGCGAGATCTCGGGCCAGCGCCTCGTAGTGGTCTTCGGCTGCGGCGGCGACCGCGACCCGGGCAAGCGGGCGCAGATGGGCGAGGTGGTGGGGCGGCTCGCCGAGGTGCCCATCGTCACCACGGACAACCCGCGCAGCGAGGACCCGCAGGCGATCATCGAGACGGTTATGCAGGGCGTCCGGGCCTCCGGCAACCTGCGATCGCTGGCGATTCCGGACCGGCGCGAGGCGATCGCGGCCGCGCTCGCGATCGCCAATGGCGGCTCGATCGTGCTGATCGCCGGCAAGGGGCACGAGCGCGAGCAGCTCTTCGCCGACCGAACCGTTCCCTTCGAGGACCGGCTGGTGGTCCAGGAGTTGGCGCGGCGGAGGAGGCCGTGATGCGGAGTACTCCCGGTCGGAAATATGGCGACGCACCGAGAATGCCGATGCGCCGCGCCCGCAAGGCGCGCGACCGAGGCGTATCGGCAGGTGATACGGCGCAGGGAGCGCAACGCCACGGGCGCGGATGCAGCGGCGTTCGAATGCCGGCGAATTTCCGTCCGGGAGTACTAAGCAGCGCCGCCTCCCTCGCGGCCCACCTGGCGCTTTCACTTGCCGGCAACGGCGAGGCTATGATCACCGGGGTCGCGATCGATTCGCGCGCGGTGCGCCCCGGCGATCTCTTCGTCGCCCTCGCCGGCGAAAGGGCCGACGGCCACGACTTCGTCTGCGAGGCGGCGCGGCGTGGGGCCGCCGCGGCCCTCGTGGCCCGCAGGAGCGCCGAGGAGCTGCCCCAGCTCATCGCGCCCGACCCGCTGGCGGCGTTGCAGCGCCTTGCCGTCCTCGTGCGCGCCGAGTCGTCCTACCGCCTCGCCGCGATCACCGGCTCACTCGGCAAGACGACCACCAAGGAGTTCCTCGCCGCCCTGCTCGCCACCACCTTCAGGGTTGGGGCCACGCGGGGCAGCCGCAACTCCCAGGCCGCCTTCCCCGCCGAGCTGTGCAACCAGCCCGCAGGTCTCGACTGGATGGTCGCCGAGCTCGGTATGAACCATGCCGGAGAGCTCGATCGGCTGGGCGCGATCGCCCGTCCCGACATGCTCGCCTACACCACGATCGCGCCCGTGCACCTGGAGTTCTTCGCCGGCATCGAGGGCATCGCCGCGGCCAAGGCGGAGCTGATCCCCCACCTCGCACCTGCGGGGCTGCTCGTCCTCAACCTCGCCGATGCGCGGGTCGCAGCCTTCGCCGGCCGCTTTGCCGGCGAGTGCGCCGGCTACGGCCTACCTGGCGCCAGCGACCTGTGGATCGAGGCCTATGCCGGCCGCGGCCTGCTCGGCGCCGCCTTCGTGCTGCGAGGCGCGGGGTTGGCAATCCCGATCGACTGGGAGATCGCTGGCCGCCACCAAGCCGACAACCTGCTCGCGGCCTCGCTCTGCGCGCTGCGGGCAGGGGTGCCGCCGGCGGCGATCGGCGCCGCCGCCGCGAGCCTGCGCCCGGCGCTCCACCGGGGCGAGATCCTGCGGCTGCCGGGCGCCGCCACCCTCATCGACGACTCCTACAACTCCTCGCCGAAGGCGGCGCTTGCGCTGCTCGATCTGCTCGGCCAGACGCCCGGGCGGCGGATCGCCGTGCTCGGTGAGATGCTCGAGCTCGGCGAGCAGTCGCTGTCGCTCCACCGTGAGGTCGGGCGGCGGGCAGCAGAGGTCGCAGAGATCGTGATCGCGGTCGGCGCCGAGGCGGCCCGCGCGCTCGCCGCGGCCGCCGGCGGCGCTCGCGTCTTCCACACTGAGGACGCGGCGGCGGCGCTTCTCCTGCTGCGGCCCCTGCTGCAGCTTGGGGATGTCGCGCTCGTCAAGGGCTCGCGCGGCATCGGTCTCGATCGCCTGGTGAGCGGCCTGCTCGAGGAATCTGGAGAGCTGGAGGCGGGCAGCCGGCAACAGGCGACGAGCGACGACTGCCCGGCGCGACCTGCGGCAGACCGGCAGCGCTCCTGTGAAACGGCCTAACCATGCTCTACCACCTCCTCTACCGCCTGCACGAGCTCTGGAGCCCGCTCAATGTCTTTCGCTACATCACGTTCCGGGCGGCGCTCGCGATCTTGACCGCGCTTGTCACCGGAATCGCCCTCGGCCCCTGGCTGATCGCCACGCTGCGGCGCCGCCAGATCGGCCAGGCCATCCGCGAGGAGGGGCCGGCGTCCCACCAGGCCAAGGCGGGCACGCCCACCATGGGCGGGCTCCTGATCCTGGCCGCGATCCTCGCCCCGGTGCTGCTGTGGGGCGACCTCACCGAGCCGTGGGTGTGGGTGATCACCCTCACCACCCTGCTCTTCGGCGGGATCGGCCTGCTCGACGACGCGCTCAAGGTCACCCGGCGCAAAAATCTCGGCCTGCGCGCCTGGCAGAAGATGGGGCTCCAACTGCTGGTGGGCGCCGCGGCCGCGATCGCGATTCGTCTGGTGGCCGGCCATTCCCCCCATGCCGGCACGCTCATGGTGCCGTTTTTCAAGAACTTCCGCCTCGACCTCGGGCTCCTCTACATTCCCTTCATCGCCCTCGTCCTGGTCGGCGCCTCGAGCGCGGTCAACCTCACCGACGGCCTCGATGGCCTGGCCATCGGCTCGGTGCTCATCGCTTCCGGCACCTACACCCTCTTCACCTACCTCGCTGGCCATGCCCGGATCGCGCAGTACCTGCAGATTCCCACCGTTGCCGGCGCAGGGGAGGTGGCAGTCTTCTGCGCCGCGATGGTCGGCGCCTCGCTTGCCTTCCTCTGGTTCAACTGCCACCCCGCGCAGGTGTTCATGGGCGACGTCGGTTCGCTTGCCCTCGGCGCCGCGATCGGCTGCGCCGCCGTGATCGCCAAGCAGGAGCTGCTGCTCGTGGTGGTGGGCGGGCTGTTTGTGGCCGAGGCGCTGTCGGTAATTCTCCAGGTCGCCAGCTTCCAGTTGCGGGGCAAACGCATCTTCCGGATGTCCCCGCTCCATCATCACTTCGAGCTCTCCGGCTGGGCCGAGACCCAGGTGGTGGTTCGCTTCTGGATCATCGCCGGCATGTTCGCCCTGATGGGCCTGGCTACCTTGAAGCTGCGATGAGCGAGACGACCTCCCCCCGCGCGCTCGTGGTCGGACTCGGGGTCTCCGGCGTGGCGGCGTGCGAGCTGCTGGTGCGCCAGGGCTACCGCGTGCGCGGCAACGATGGCGCGCCGGCGGCGCAGTTGGCGCGGCTGGGCGAGCTGCCGGCCGAGGTTGAGATCTTGCTCGGCGGCCACCCGCTCGGCCTGCTCGAGGGCGTCGCGCTGGTCGTGGTCTCGCCCGGGGTTCCCTGGGATCTGCCCCTGTTGGTCGCCGCTCGCGCTCGTGGAATCGAGGTAATCGCCGAGGTTGAGCTGGCCTTCCGCGCGCTGCCGGCGGTGCGGCTTGCCGGCGTTACCGGCTCCAACGGCAAGACGACCACTACCGCCCTGCTCGGCGAGATCCTCACCGCCGCCGGCTGGCGTACTGGCGTCGGGGGCAACATCGGCGTCGCCGCCAGCACGCTCGCCCTCGCCGGCGGATGGGATGCTCTGGTGCTCGAGCTCTCCTCCTTCCAGCTCGAGGGTTGCACCCGGCTGCGCCCGTGGGTCGGCCTGCTCCTCAACCTCTCGCCCGATCACCTTGACCGCCACCCGACCTTCGCCGACTACCGGGCGAGCAAGGCGAGGCTGTTCGCGGCCCAGCAGGCGGGCGACTTCGCCGTTCTCAACGCCGACGATCTCGAGCTGCAATCACTTGAGACACCATCTCAGATTGTGCGGTTCTCCCTCACTGATACGCGCGCCGAGGCCCATCTCGCCGGCGGGACTCTGGTGCTTGACGGGGAGCCACTGCTGCCCCGCGACGAGCTCCCGTTGCTCGGCGACCACAATGCCGCCAATGCCCTCGCCGCCGCCCTCGGCGCCGCCCGTC
>JAZDGE010000198.1:0-2206 GCA_043807175.1 Acidobacteriota bacterium | reverse complement strand
GGCAGGCCATGATCTCGATGGCGTGGTATTGGACTTCGCCCTTCCTGATTTTCTCGAGGATCTTGCGGGCGTTGTTGGCGGTGGTCTGGCGGGCCCGCCCGCGCTCGCGCGGAAACAGGGTGGCGGCGCCGCGGTGCCCGGGGCGGTCGAGAACCCGCGGGGCCAGGGTGAGAGCCGGGGCTTTGTCGCGCTCCGCGGTCACCAGGCCGAGCGGGGCGTCCGCCATCAGCTCGAGCGAGCCGTTCGCCGGATCGAAGCGCGCTACCAGCGGGCGGTGCCAGAACAGGCTGCGGCGCCCGGCGCGCATGGGGGGAAAGAACAGGCGGTAGCCGAAGCGCTGGCCGGTGAGCACCTTCTCTGCCGCGGTCACTAGCTCCGGCCGCTCGGCGTTCGGCCCGTCGAGGAGCGCCTGGTACTTCTCGGTCCACACCTGGACGTTGCGCGCCATCGGCTTACCGTAGAGCCCGAGGTCGTCAGGCACGCGGGAGAACAGCGCCACCGAGACCCGGTCGTCGTACTTCTCACCCGTCTCGGCCGCGGCCGCGACCTCGCGGCCGGCGCGATCGAAGCGGTGCGGGCGCGCGATGGTGTTGGCGGCGCGGTGACGCTCCAGCCCGCCGTCGGGGCGCTCGTCGAGCCACCCTGACAGGAGCACGCGAAGGCCGCCGAGCGTCTCGGCGCGCGGCACGAGGTGGAGCAGCGGTATCTGCGCGGCGTAGGGGAGCTGGTGGGCCAGGCGGGCGTAGCCGGGGTGCTCGAACGCCACCAGGCTCGCCGGCGACGGCGCCAGGATGAGCCGACCGGCGAGAACCGCCGCCCGTACCGGGTCGGGGAGGCGGGCGAAGGCCTCGAGGGTCACCAGCGTGCGCAGCCCATCGAGGCCGCCGTCGAAGGCCAGCGCCCGCGCCGCGGGCACATCGGCGAGCACCCGCACCCCGGCGGCGCGCACCTCTGCGACCGAGCTCGACGGGACTCCGGCGAGGAAGCCCGCGAGCCGGGCGACGCCCCCCTCGTCGAGCCCGTGCCACACCGCGGTCGCTGGCTCGAGGTGGCTGGTCCCGAACAGGGTCCAGCGCACCCGCCCCTTGTCGTCCTGGGTGCGCGACAGCGCCAGCGGCATGGCGAGGACCACCGGCTTGCCGGCGCATACCGCGGCGAGCTCCGGGGTCCAGGCGGAGTTGCCGTCGAGGAGGGTGGCGGACACAACCCGCGGCTTGCCCTCGGCGAACCTGGTGAAGGTCTCGCCGAGGTGGCGCGCGAGCGCCGCCAGGCCGGGAACGAGCTCCTGCGCCTCCTCGTACTCTGTGATCGCGAGGCCGTCGGCGCCGAGCGCCGGGGATATGAGGACCGTGGGCTCCGCGGGCTTCAGCCCGACCCACGGCGGGGGCATGAACTCGGAGTAGGCCGGGAGGGGCAACTCCCCGAACCCGTCGCCCACCTCGCTCGCTATCTCGGCCCAGGTCATGGCGTCCTCCTGATGAGTAGTCGACAGTCTATCAACGATCGCGCGCTCGGAAGCGCCGGCGCCACGCCGTGGTCCACGCTGCCAGCAATGGTACCTGTGACTGGATCCCAGAATACCGCTTGCCTCGTAGCCTTGTTGAGTGCGGTGAGTTGGTCGACCGCTTGCGGTGGAACCCGGTGGCGGTCGCCCAGGGACAGCCGTCGTGGGGCGAGAGAAGAATGTGATCAAGTCGGCCATTCTGGTCCAGCCGGAAACCACCCCGACAAAGGGTCGCAGGCTCGCTTCTTCGACCGCGCGATAGGTCGCAGTCGGGTATCTTCAGGGAAGGGGATTGCCGGCGAAGAACGCCCAGATCTCGGGATTGAGCGAGGCCAGGTAGCAGCAGTGTCCGTGGCCGGCGATCTCCTGGTAGTCGACCAGGTGGCCGGCGGCCTGGAGGTCGTCGCGAGTCTGGCGGGCGGCGTTGAGGAGCGAGTCGCCGTCGCCGATCACGAGCTGCACCGGGATCTTCCGGGGCGCGCCCGAGATCAGTCCGCTCCCCGGCATCGGATTGGCCGCCGACTGGACGTGGATCGCGCCGAGCTCGTCGGCGTCCTTCATGCCGATGTAGAACGCGAGGAAGCCGCCCTGCGAGTAACCGAGCACGTAGACCCGGCTGGTGTCGGTGCACGCGCTCCACGCCGCCCGGACCTCCTCGACCAGGCGGTAGTCCTTGTTGCTCGACGCCGGCTCGGTGTAGGA
>JAZDGE010000197.1:0-5333 GCA_043807175.1 Acidobacteriota bacterium | reverse complement strand
CGGCCTGCGCGATCTCGGCGGCCACCGTGCGCAGGGTCTGAGCCGCGGCGTCGAGCTCGTGCTCGATGCTGGCCACGGCGCGCTGGTGCTCGCCGAGCAGCCGCCGCTGGACGTCGATGGCCTCGATCGAGGATGCGAGCTGCCGCTGGTCCTCCGCGTCCACCGCGTCAGCCAGCTGCGCCCGCCGCTCGGTCACGGCCGCTGACAGATCCTCGCGGGAGGGGAGGGCGATCTGCCGGCGGCGCTGGCGAGCCAGCTTCGCGAGCTCCATCGATCGCCGGAGGACATCGCGCGCCTCACTCGCCGCCGGGGCCAGGAAGCCGCGCAGCTGAGAAGGGGCAGCGGCGACCGCGGTCAGGATGGCCTCGGCCGCGTCGGCCAGCGACGGGAGGGGGGGGCGCGCCAGCGACCAGGGAGCGATCCCCAGGTCCCGGCCCAGCCGCGGCCAAGCCAGCGCGCGCCGCAGGTGCCCTCCCCGCACCGTCTGCAGGAGGATCGCCGTCCCGCCTGCGGCACCGGCCAGCAGCACGGCCAGCGCCCAGAGCGACGGCGCGCGAGCGAGGAGCATCGCCCCGGCCGCCCCGGCGGTCAGCGCGACCACGAGCTCGCGCCACAGGGCCAGGAGCGTCCGCCGCGCCCGGTAGAGGATCATCAGGGCACCTCCGTGGCGAAGGCTGGTCGAACCCGCACCAGACCGGCGCGGGTGGCGATCCAGAGGGTACCGTCGGGGGCCGGAGCGATGGCGGTGACATCCAGGGAGGGCAGCCCGTCGGAAATGCCAAAGGACCGCCAGCCGCTGTCGTCTCCCACGAGCAGCCCACCGTCGAGAGTGCCCAGCCACAACTGGCCGTACGCTCGCAGCATGGCCTGCGGATTGATCCAGCCGCAGGGTAGACCGTCCGCCTCGCGCCACATCCGCGCGCTCCCCTTGCCGCGGTAGACGATCCCGCCGTCATAGGTGCCGGCCCAGAGCCCTTCTCCATCGAGGAGCAGCGCGGTGATCCAGTCGTCGGGCAGGTGGCCGCTCGCCGTGTCGAAGAGGGTCCAGCGACCGCTGGTGTCGCGGCGGGCGAGGCCATCGATGCCGCCGACCCAGAGGGTGCCGTCGGCGGCCGAGACCACCGAGGTTGGCTGCCGCACCGGGAGTCCACTCGCCGTGGTCGTCCGTTCCCAGCGCGCGCCGTCGAAGCGGGCGAGGCCGCCGCTCGAGGCGAAGGTGACCGCGCCGCGGCTGACGTGCATCGCGTTGACGTGGCCGGGGGCGAGGTGGTCCCCGGCGGCAAAGCTCTGCCACGAGCCACCGCTCCACCGGGACACGCCGCGCGGCGTGGCCACCCACAGGACCTCGGTCCCCCCCGTCGGCTGCAGCGCCAGGTGATTGATGCGATCGTCGATGACCCCGCTTCCCCGGCCGAAGTGCCGCCAGCGGCCCGCCCGGTAGCGACTGAGGCCAGCGTCAAAGGTCCCCACCCACAGGTCCTCGCGGCCCACCGCGAGCGCGGCGATGTCGTTGGCGGGCGGCCCTGCGGATGACCAGCGCGTGGTGCGGTCGTCGGGCGCTCGGCGGAGCAGCCCGTTCGCGGTGCCGATCAGCAAGTCTTCCCCATGACGAGACAGGGCCCAGACGTGCGCCGCGGCAGGGACGCCACCGACCCGGCTCAGCGTGTCGCCCGCCAGGCGGAACAGCCCGCCGCCATAGCTGCCGAGAAGCAGGGCGCCGTCCTGATCGACGAGCACCGCGCGCAGGTCGCGGATGGCCAGCCGCTGGGCGGCGGACACCTCGACGGCGCGGGCCAGCTCCATTCCCTTGAGCAGGGCGAGCCCCCCCGAGGTCGCGACCCACACCTCGCCGCCCAGCGCGGCCAGGCCCCAGACGATCCGCCCCGGGAGCTGCGCGGCAGGGAAACGCTGCACCCGGTGTCCGTCGAAGCGCGCCACACCTCCCCGGGCGGTGCCGAGGTAGAGGCCGTCCGTCCCGACCGCCAGCGAGGTGACCTGGTCCAGCCACGGCGATGCTGCCGCGGCCAGGCGCCCCACACGGTCCGAGTCCGGGGCGATCCGTAGCAGCCCTTCACCCCAGGTGCCGCAGTACAGTGCGCCCTGATAACGAGCGAGACTGCGCGCCTCGCGCAGCGGCACGCGTCGGGTCACGGCGACGGCAGCTCCCTGGACCCGCAAGCGGACCAGCCCGCCGTCTCCGCCCACCCACAGAGCGTCTGGCCCGTCGGTGAGCAGCGCGTGCAGCCGGCCCGGGGGCAGCCCGTCCAGGCTGCTGAAGCGCGTCTCCTGCTCGCCCTGGAGCCGGACCAGTCCTCCGGTGGTGGCCAGCCACACCCCCGTCTTCGCCACCGCCACGGCGTGCACATCGGAGGTCTGCACCAGGCTTTCGAGCACGCGCAGCCTGACGACGCGAGGGATCCCGCCCGACACCGCGGTCGCGCCGACGAGCGCGGCGAGCGCCGTCGCCGGCAGCGTTGCGCGGAGCCGTGGCGTCATCGGGACACCGTCATCGTCACTGGAGCCGTGGAGCGATTGCCCGCCACGTCGATGGCGGTGACCTGGAGCGCGTAGCTCCCCGGCGCCAGGTCCACGGGCACTCGCCAGGTGGCTGACCACAGACCGGCCTCGCGGCGCTGGAGCTTGAGCACCTCGCCCGAGGGCAGGCGCACCTGGACGCTCCGGGCGTCGGTCATCAGCTGGGCGTAGAGCCGGCGCAGGCGGCGGAGCTTGGCCGGCGAGCCCGGCGCCTGCCTGAGCTCGCGCTCGGTGACGATCTGCCGCGCGCTGAGGGTAACCTCCCCCCCTGGCGTGAGCAGTCCGGCGATGGACAGCTTCACCGCGGGCGCGAGAGTGTCGACGGTGTAGCTCACCTGATGCGTCTCCTGTGTCCCGTCAGCACCGACGACGAAGATGGTCACCGTGTGTGCGCCGTCCGGGGTGCCGCGGGGGATGAGGAAGCGCACGGTCCAGAGGTCGAGGTCGGGCTCGTAGCGCGCCGACTTGGTCAGGCCGAAGGGAAAGACAAGGGTCACCGCCCGCGCCTCGCGCGGCGCGCGGATGCGGATCTCGGGATCGCCGGGCTTGACCCGGGCCGGACTGAGGGACGCGATCCGTGTCTCGGGCGCGGCCACCAGCGAGGTGTAGGGCGTGGCGAGGTGATACTGCAGGGCCAGGCGGACGATCTCGGCGCGCAGCTCGGTCGCCGCTCCGTGCATGCGCATCTGCGCCAGCAGATAGTCGATACGCTTCTGGGCCCAGAGACGCGCCAGGAAGCTGTTCTCCCCGCTCCTCGCCGGAAAGTCCGTCGGGAAAGGGTAGCGCTGATGGGCGCCGTTGAGCGCACCGGAGAGATGCGCCTTCATCTTGCCGCTGCCGCGATAGCGGCCGAGGAGCAGCAGCTGTGACCCCTTGTACAGGTCGGGCAGCACGTTGGGGTAGGTCATGGCGATGGGGACCGAGCCAAAGTCGATGACCAGATCCGAGAGCACCGGCCGCGCGATCTTGGCGTAGAACTCGGCCACCGTCTGCTCGAGCGCCGCACCGCGCTCGATGAAGTCCCCCGCCCCGCGATTCTCCTGGCCCAGCCGCTCGAGGAACGGGCGGTTGACGTCCGCGCCCACCCCGAAGGTGAAGATCCGCGCCTGGGACCTCCCGTTCACGCTCTTGATCGCCTCGAGGATCACCTGGCTATCGGTGATCCCGGCGGTGGCGAGCCCGTCCGTCAGGAAGACGATCACTCTGGGACGGTCGGCACCCTCGCCGAGGAGCTTGATCCCCTCGCGCAGCGCCAGGTGGATGTTGGTCCCCCCCGTCGTCTCCAGCCGGTCGATGAAAGCCTCGGCCTCACGGACCTGGACGGTGCCGAGTGGCTGCAGCGTGCTCCGATAGGGGCTGGTGGCGTCGGAGAAGGCGACGATGCCGAAGCGGTCGCCCCGGTTCATGAAGCTGAGGCACTTCTTCAGCGCGCCCTGTGCCTGACGGATCTTCTCGCCCGCCATGCTCCCGGAGGTATCAAAGACGAAAACCACATCCTTCTTCACGATGTCCCGATCCTGGGTGAGCTCCTGCGGCGCCGCGAGGAGCATGAAGTAACCGTCATCCCCCGCGGGGTGATGGGTCAGGAAGGTGAGCCCCAGATCCCGGGAGCGCACGTCGTACTGCAGCTGGAGGTCGCGAACCGTCTTCGCCGCCCGCGCCTCGTAGGTGAGCCGCCAGTGACTGGGCGAGAGGCGCTCGGCGCGCAGGGGCAGGAACGTGGGCCGGACCGCGGTGATCTCCTTCGCGTCGGTGATCTCCAGGACGAGGCGCAGCTCCTCGCGGGGGATCTCGACGGTGTCGGGCGGCCGGAGCGGCACGGTGAGTGAGATGGTTCCCGCGCGGTAGTCCAGGATTCCCTCGTAGCGGACCTCGATGCGGCGGGTCTGGCCCGCGCCGATGCGGGCCACCTTCATCGAGAAGGCGCCCTTGCTCAGCTGTGCCAGCAGCGCCGGAGCGCCGCCCGACCGGCGGGCCCTGGCGTAGGTCTCGGCCGCCTTGGCCTTCTCCTGGACGCGGCTCTCGACTCTCCGTCCGGCGACCCAGGTGGCGAAGCCCGAGACGGCAGCCCCGACGGGCAGCCGCTGCACAAAGGTCGCGTCCACCTCGGCGGCGGACTGGTTCTCGAAGACCTGGTCCACCCGCGTCTGCATCACCTGATTGCTCACGGTGATGGCGATGCTCTCCTTGCGGATCTTCAGCGGCGCCTGCGGGCTGGCATCGGGGAGGAGGACCCCGGCCGCGGCTGGCGCGCTGCAGAGGGTGAAAACAAGGGCGACCGTGGTGACACGCTTCATCGGCGCACGCTCCTGGCAGACGGTTGCTCCGCCCAGGATGCAAGAGCAGCGCCAGCGGCGGGCCGACCGCGTGCGGCCCTCTGCCCCGCAGAATCACACGCCGATGACAGCCCGGCCGCGCCGCGATGGCGAGGATGTGGCAGAGCTGACGCGGCGGTTGTGTCTCCCGGCAAAGCTTCCCGCGCCGGAAAACTAGCGGGCCCCGTGCGATGAAAACGCTGCTGCTTGCCTTGCTTTCCTTCCGGCGCGCCACTACCCTCGGAGGCCCGGCGCAGGAGCGAGCATGGACTCCGCGGAACTTGCATCGTCATCGCCAGCGGCGAGCGCGCGCTGGCGCGATCACTTCTCCCTCAACTCCTGTCTTCGCCTCAGTCTGTCCGACCGGCAGATCGAGCGGCGAGAGCTGGTGTGGATCAAGCGCTTCTTCTCGGCGCGCGGCAAGGAGCAGGCGCGGCGTCGCCTCGAGGAGATCCTGGCCGTGGGGCGCTGCGATCCCGCGGA
>JAZDGE010000196.1:0-2900 GCA_043807175.1 Acidobacteriota bacterium | reverse complement strand
TTTCTTGCTAGAATTCGCCATGTCGCAGGAGAGCGAGCCAACCTGGGTCTCAACCGTGGTGCTGGTGGCGCGCGACGCGCGCGGCGAGGGCGGGCGCTATCCCGTCGGTCGAGAGGACGTGCGCCTCGGCCGTGACCCCGCCTGCGACATCGTCGTCGCGGAGGCGACGGTCTCGCGCCGCCATGCGCGGCTCTTCTGGGAGGGGCCCGAGCTGATGGTCGAGGACCTCGGGTCCTCAGGTGGGACGTTCCTAAACAACATGCGGGTGCAGCGCAGCTCGGTGCGGCCCGGGGACGTGATCCGGCTGGGGCCGAGGGTCGAGTATCAGGTGGAGCCGGAAGGGGCGGCGCCCAGCAGCCTTTCAGCGGCGGCGCAGCGCCAAGGGGCCGAGGAAGGCGTGCGCCACCTCCAGGTTCTACTCGATGTTGCGCGCGCGCTCAACGCCGCCACGGTGCTGGATGAAGTGCTTGAGATCGTGCTCCAGGCGGCGGTGCGGCTCACCAAGGCCGACCGCGGCTGCGTCGTGCTCGTCGGCGAGCGCTCACAGCGCAGCGCGGTCGCGGTCTACCCGCGCGAGGTCGGTGAAGGCCAGTGGGCGGAGCGCAGCTCGCTGGTGGAGAAGGCGATGCGCGAGCGGCGGACGGCAGTCGCTGGTGCGCCTTCCGACTTCACTACCTCGATGGTGGGGCGCGGTGTGGGGATGGCAGTCGCGGCGCCGCTGTTGGTGGCGCGGCGGCCGGTCGGCGCGTCGCAAGAGGCCTCGTTTGTCGCCACGGTCGAAGCGATCGGTGGGATCGTCATGGAACGGCAGGCGTTCGGCTCCGAGTTCGCGAAGGACGAGCTGGCGGTGTTCGAGTCGCTGGCGGCCGACGCCGCGCTCGCAATCGACGGCGCCCATCTCTATCGCGAGGCACGCGAGAAGGCCAAGATCGAGCACGAGATGTCGCTCGCGCGGACGATCCAGGTGGCGCTCCTGCAGCCGCCGCCGCAGACGCCGTTCTGCGAGGTGTACGCCTTCTCGGAGCCCGCGCGCACGGTCGGGGGCGATCTCTATCACGGGGCGCTGCGCGCCGACGGGTCGCTGGCGGTAGCGGTCGGCGACGTCTCGGGCAAGGGAGTGGCGGCGGCGCTCATCATGGCGATGGCGCAGGGCCTGCTGAGCCTGATTCACGACCTTGGCCAGCAGCTTGGCGACGCCTTCCCTGCGCTCAACCGCAACCTGCGCCACCACAACCCGGGGAACAAGTTCCTCACCCTGGCGGTGGCTCTCGTGCACCCGGACGGGCAGGTTGAGCTGGCCAATGCCGGGCACTGCCCTCCAGTGATAATCCGCAACGACGGCGCGGTCGAGCTGGTTTCCACGCACGGCCCGGTGCTGGGCCTGCTGCCGGTCGCCGCCTGGGCCTCTGAGTTCCTCCGCCTCGGCCCCGGCGACACGCTCGTGCTCTACAGCGACGGTATCCCGGAGTCGTTCACGCCCAGCGGCGAGGAGCTGGGCACCGAGGGTGTGGTGAGGATCCTGGGCGAGCTCTCCGGGCAAGACCCGGAGGCGGTATCGAAGGGTCTGCTGGAGGCCGCCTCGCGCCATCGCCAGGGGCGCGAAGCGGACGACGACGTCACCATCCTGACCGTGCGCTACACCGGCGCGCAAAGCTGAGTCTTCCCAGCAAGACAGGCCGCTCCGAGCGGCAGCACGCGCCAAGTAGTCGGTGCCAGCGACGCCAATCTTGGAGCGGCCGGTGTGGAGTGGCTCGGCCGCGAAGCAATTGCATCATCGACCCAGTGGCAGGAAGCCCAAGATTGGCGTACCTGGCGCCGAGGCCGCCAAGCCAGCAGGGCGGTGGGCGCTCCCAGCCCTCAGCACGATCTTCACGATCTCCGCTGGCCGCCAGAGGCGCATGCGCGGCCCCCAGGTGCCGGTGGCGCGCGAGACCACCAGCGTCATGTCGCCGACCGCATAGGCGCCGCCGAGGAAGGGATAGGTGAGGCGAACGAGGTAGGAAAAGGGCCAGATCTGACCCTCGTGAGTGTGCCCGGAGAGCATCAGGGACACGCCGAGAGTGGCGGCGGTCGTCGCCTGCCAGGGGGTATGCGAGAGCAGCACGGTAGCGCCCGGCGGGCGGTCGCTGAGGGCGCACTCGATCGCGTGCTGGTCGCGATCGCCAAACTGCCTGCGGGCGGTTAGATCATCGACGCCGGCCAGTACCAGCCCGGGGGCAACCGCCACCGCCTGGTCGCGCAGCACCCGGAAGCCGGCCTGCTCGAGCAGGCGAATGCTCCGGTCGAGGCCGGCGTAGAACTCGTGGTTGCCGGTTACCGCCCAGACGCCGAGGGGCGCCTGCAGCGTCTTGAGGCGGGGCAGAAGCCGCTCCGCATGGCGGGTGTCACCGTCGACGAGGTCGCCGGTGATGACGACGATATCGGGCCGCTCGCCCGCGACCTGGGCGATTACCCGGGCCAGCCATTTCTCCCCAAGGAGTGTGCCCAGGTGGAGGTCGGAAAGTTGCACCAGGACGGTTCCGTCAAGGGAGGCGGGCAGGCCGGCGAGCGGCATCTCGTAGCTCGTGATCACCGGCGGCCGCATCCCCTGGAAGAGAGCGATAGCGGAGAGCAGCATTCCGGCGCCAAGCCCGGCGGTCCGGAGGGCCGGCGCCGAGGCCGGGAGCAGCAGGCCGAAGCCGGTGATGAGATCGGCGACCACAAGCCCGGCGAAGAGGAGGAAGAGCACGCCCATCCAGGCCGCGCCGCCGAGCTCGGCCGGGTAGGCGAGCGCCTCCAAGCCGAGACGGTCGAGCACCCGCCCGACGACGTAGAGCGACCACAGCGCGGCCGCAACGACGAGCAGCGTGCGCCGCGGCAGCGCCGCGGCCAGCCAGGGAAGCGTGGCGGCACGCCACACC
>JAZDGE010000195.1:0-5452 GCA_043807175.1 Acidobacteriota bacterium | reverse complement strand
GCATCCGGCCGCCGCGACGGTATCTCTCCTCGACGCCGTAGCATCGGCCGCGATGGCTCCCGAGGCGCCATAGGCACCGCACCCACGATCGCTCCGGCGAGGTCGCAGCTACCGCAGCCTTTGTCGGAGGGGCATTCTTGCCCCGACCAGCGACCTCCTCACCGATTGCATTGCCGCGCCCTTCCCCGCCGGGCCACGCCCTGCGGCGCGGGACGTTCGTGCCCCGATCGACGCCCTCGCCCATTCGGCGAATCGCGACAGGAATGTCGCTCCTACGCTGTGTGCCTTCGCCGGTCGGTCGCGGCGGGAATGTCGCTCCTACACGCTGTGCTTCTGCCGGCGGATCGTGCGTGAGACGGCACTTGACAATCGGTGCGTCGGGATTTATAACTGACTTGTCGGTTTAACCGACTGGTTAGTTGAGAACGAGGAAGTGAGTCCGACACACCGTACCGGCCGATCAGACGAGCCCCGCCGGCGCATCCTCGATGCGGCGATCGAGGTGTTCGCCGAGCGCGGTTTCGCCGGCGCCGGGGTCGACGAGATCGCGCGCCGGGCCGGGATCAACAAGGCAATGCTCTACTACCACATCGGCGACAAGGCCGCCCTCTACGCGACCGTGGTCATCGAGACGATCGAGCTCATCCGCACCACGATCCAGGAGAACATGGAGGGGCAGAGCGACCCGCGCGACCGCCTGCGCGCCCTCCTCGGCGCCTTTCTGTCGGTCGTGCAGGAGTCTCCCCGGTACCCCCAGATGATGCTGCGAGAGCTGGCGGACGGCTGGACCAACCTGCCGCCGGAAGCATTGCAGCGCCTGACCGGGGTGCTTGCGATCACCCGGGCGATTCTGGACGATGGCCGCGAGAGCGGCGAGCTGCGCGATGTCAACCCGCTACTCACCCATTTGCTGGTGGTTGGGAGCGTGCTCTTCATGTCGGCGGCACAGCGACTGCGCGGGCGGGCCGAGGCGCTCGGCATCGTCCCGTCTGGCACGCCGACGGCGCCGGAGGGGCTGCTGGAGTTCCTCTCCGACGTGCTCCTCAACGGCATCGCCGAGCCCCAGCGTTTCGGAGGCAAGTCATGGATCGATTGATGTTGCGAGTAGAGCTTCTGATTGCGGCCGGGCTCCTCGCCGCGGGCTGCCGGGACGGCGCCAACGGCAGGGCGATCCACGCCTCCGGGCACATCGAGGCGACAGAGGTGCGGCTCGCCGCGAAGGTCGGCGGCAGGCTGCTTGAGCTCCCCTTTCACGAGGGGGATGCTGTCAGCGCGGGCGACGTGGTGGCACGCTTCGAGACGATCGATGCCGAGCACGAGCTCGCCCGGGCCCGCGCCGAGCTGGCTGCGGCCGATGCCCGCCTGCGCTTGCTGCTTGCCGGCACCAGAGTCGAGGATCTCCGCCAGGTCGAGGCGGAGCTGGCGCGAGCCCAGGCCGAGCTTGATGCCGCGACACGCGACCTCAAGCGCCTGGAGGGGCTGGCCGACCGCGGCACCGCCACCGCCAAGGCACGCGACGACGCGCGAACGCGGCGCGACCTCGCCGAACGCTCCGGCAAGGCGGTGCAGGCGCTCGTCGACAAGCTGATCGCCGGCCCTCGCGCGCAGGAGATCGAGATCGCGCGGGCCCAGCGGGCGGCGGCCGAGGCGCTGGTGGCGGCGATCAATCAGCGCATCACGGACGGCATCGTGCTGGCGCCGCGCGACGGCGTCATCACTTCGCGGGCGGCGGAATCCGGCGAGGTGCTTCCGCCTGCCGCCCTGCTCGCGGTTCTCACCGACCTCGCCCAACCCTGGCTCACGGTCTACCTCGACGAGCCATCGCTCGCGCAGGTCCGGATCGGCGATCCGGTGCGGGTTCGAGTCGACGGCCGTGGCGGGGATTTCGCGGGCAAGGTGACATTCGTCTCCGCTGTGGCCGAGTTCACGCCGAAGAACGTGCAGACCCCCGAGGAGCGCGCCAAGCTCGTGTTCAAGGTGAAGGTGAGTCTGGACAACGCGGCCGGCGTCTTCAAGCCGGGAATGCCGGCGGATGCGTTCTTTTCCCCCAACCACCCACCCCGGCAAAAGGCGACAGGCGACAGGCGACAGCCAGCAAACGACGCGCGGCAACCTACAGGCAACAGAAAGCAGGTCCCCCACCCCCTCACGATCGGGACACTGACGAGCTACGTGCGCGGGCAGGTTTCGCAGGGTCCACAGCCAAGAGCCCATGGCCCCGCGATCACTGCCACTGTTGCCGGCCTCCGAACCACGAACCACGATCCACGAACCACGATCCACGAACCACGGGCCACGATCCACGAACCACCAACCACGAACCACGAACCACGATCCACAGTCTCACCCATGGCTGTCGTATGAGCCCCGACGCGGTGCTGGCGGTGCGCGGGCTGGTGATCCGCTACGGCGCCACCGAGGCTGTGAGGGGTATCGACATTGCTGCGCGGCGGGGCGAGGTGCTGGGGCTGATCGGCCCCGACGGCGCCGGCAAGACCTCGACGCTGCGCGTCATCGCCGGGCTCGCGAAGCCCGCGGCCGGCGAGGTGACCGTGCTCGGCCGTGAGGCCTGGAAGCACCGCCGCGCCCTCCACCACTCACTCGGCTACCTGGCGCAGCGCTTTGCGCTCTACGGCGACCTCTCGGTCGACGAGAACGTGCAGTTCTTCGCCCTTCTCTACGGGGTCCGCGGTTGGCGCGAGCGCCGCGAGCAGTTGCTCGAGCGCGTCGGCCTCGCACCCTTCCGCGCGCGCCAGGCCGATCGCCTCTCCGGGGGCATGAAGCAGAAGCTCGCCCTCGCCTGCAGCCTGATGCACGCGCCGGAGATCCTCCTGCTCGACGAGCCCACCACCGGCGTCGATCCGGTCACTCGCCGCGAGCTCTGGAAGCTGTTGGCCGATCTCGTCGCGGAAGGGCTCACCCTGGTCGTCGCAACACCCTATCTCGACGAGGCCGAGCGCTGCTCGCGCGTCGTGCTCATCCACCAGGGAAGGTTGCTCGCAGACGCGCCGCCGCAGACGATTCCCTCACTCCTGCCTGGAACCATGGTCGAGGTGACCGGACAGCCGCGCGCCCTGATTTTCGAGACACTGTCGCAACTCGAAGGCGTCGCCGATGTCCAGCCCTTCGCGGCACGCTTCCATGTGCGCCTCGAGCACGTGAGCGATCCCGTGGCGCTGATCAGCGACGCCCTCGCCCGTGCCGGTGCGACGACCGAGGAGGTGCGCGAGATCCGTGCCGGCCTCGAGGACACGTTCCTTTACCTCACGCGATCAAATCGCGTTGTCTCGGAGGCAGCATGAAGCAGGCAAAAGGCGAAAGGCGAAAGGCGACAGGGAAAAGGCAAGAGACAGAAGGCGAAAGGCGAAAGGAGAAAGACATAAGGCAAGAGACAAAAGGCAACTGGCGAAAGGCGAAAGACAGGCTCCACTGGCTGGCAGGATGCACGGCGATGCTAGCCCTTGCCAGTGCGGGGGCGTGGGCGGAGACGGTTCGGCTTGACGCTGATGCCGCGGCAGTGCGCATCGTCGAGGTCTCGTACCTGGCCGCCGCGAACGCGGCGCGCGCAGAACGGGCCGACGCCGGAGTCGCCGCCGCCGATGCCGCGAAGCTGCCATCGATAAGCGCTTCTGCCAGCCTCGGCCAGCGCAGCTCCGCGCCCGAGTTTCGCCTCCCCTTGACACTGCCGGGCAGTGAGCCGCTAGTCCTCTTCCCCGACATCACCACCACCTACTCGGCCGCCGTCCAGGTGCGACAAGATCTCTTCACCGGCGGGGCGATCACTGCGACGCGGACCGCGAGCCGGCGCGAGCGCGACGAGGTCGAGGCGGCGCGCCTCCAGGTCCGCGCCGAGCTCCAGTTGGCGGCGCGGCTCGGCTACTGGGAGGCGGTGCGCGCGGCGGCCGCCGGCGAGGTGGCGACGGCGCGCGAGGAACGGGCACTACGCCTGCTCGCCGACACCAGGGCGCTCGCCGACGCCGGCATGGCGCTCCGCGCCGACCTGCTGGCGGCCGAGGAACGGCTGGCGACAGCTCGAGTCGGGGTGCTCCGCGCAGCAAGCGCGGCCACCCAGTCACTCTCCCAGCTTCGCTCACTCCTCCACCTCCCCGCTGGCGGCGCCATTGAGCTGGCCGACACGCTGGCCGGAGCTCTGCCGCCCGCCCCGGAGGAGCTCACCGTGTTGCAGGAGCTGGCGCTGCAGCGCCGCCCCGAGCTCACCGCGCTCGCGGCTCATGCCGGCGCCCTGAAGGCCCGCGAGGAGCTTGCCCGAGCGCCATCGCGGCCCGCCCTCGGGGCGCTCGCGCAGTGGGACCTGGCACGCCCTAACCAGCGCTACTTCCCGCTCGCGGACGAGTGGAGCGACTCGTGGAGCGTGGGTCTGGCAGCCTCCTGGACGCTGTTCGACGGCGGCAAGGCGCGCGCAGAAGTGGCCTCCTCCCAGGCGGCCCAGCGAGCGCTGGCGGCCGAGCACGGGGAAGCTGCCCGACGCATCGCCCTCGAGGTCGAGATCGGCCGCATCGGGCAGGAGAACGCGCTCGCCGTGGTGGCCGCCGCCGATGCCGCGCGCGCCGCCGCCGATGAGCGGGAACGCGCGGCGCGCGAGCGCTACAACGCCGGCCTCGCCACCACCGTCGAGATCCTGGATGCCCAGGCCGGCCTCGCCGAGGCCGAGCAGGCGCAGATCGAGGCCCGGGCCGGCGTCTGGCTGGCGGCGGCGCGCCTGGCGAAAGCGGTGGGGCAGTGAGCGCACCGGTCGTGGTGGCGCGGGAGCTCTCCCGCCACTTCGGCGCCTTCAAGGCGGTCGACAGGGTCTCCTTCACCGTCGAGGCGGGGGAGATCTTCGGCTTCCTCGGCTCCAACGGCGCCGGCAAGACCACCACCATCCGCATGCTCATCGGCCTGCTCAAGCCGACCGCGGGAAGCGCGACGGTGCTGGGGCTCGACATCGCCCGCGATGCCGAGGCGCTAAAGCGCTCGATCGGCTACATGTCGCAGCGCTTCTCCCTCTACACCGACCTCACGGTCGAGGAAAACCTGCGCTTCTGGGGCGGCGCCTACAACCTGGGCGGCGCATTCCTACGCGAGCGCGCCGAGTGGGCGCTCGCCGCGGCCGGCCTCGGCGAGCGCCGCCGCGCCCTCGTGCGTGACCTCCCGGGTGGCTTCCGCCAGCGCCTCGCGCTCGGCGCGGCCCTCCTCCACGAGCCCCGGGTGGTGTTCCTCGACGAGCCCACCGGAGGAGTCGATCCGGAGGCCCGGCGGCGCTTCTGGGACCTAATTGACGAGCTTTCCGCAGCCGGCCGCACGATCTTCGTCACCACCCACTACATGGACGAGGCGGAGCGCTGTCACCGCGTCGCCCTGATGCACGCCGGCCGGCTGCTCGCGCTTGACACCGTGAAAGCGCTCAAGGCGGTGTTTCCAACTGGCAGCGTGGTCGAGGTGAGCTGCGCGC
>JAZDGE010000194.1:0-3810 GCA_043807175.1 Acidobacteriota bacterium | reverse complement strand
TGGTCCTGCTCTTGATTGCGCGCGTCCGCGCCGGCGGGTCGTGGGTCGGGCGGGGGGTGATTGCGCCGGCCAGATCTTGATGGGTGCCAGGCCCAACACTCTTGACGACGCGAATGGGTGCCGGTATCACTATCACACCATTCTGATTGGAGGAGCTGGCAGTCTCGGCGCCGCCTCGGGCCTGCGCGATTGCCGGGCGCACATAGGCGCCAGACCCAGCGCTCTTGACGGCGTGTCGGAGCATGCCCACAAGGAGCTTGACCTCGTACTGCTGGGGGGGAGTGATGCCCTGGAATGGGCGGGACGCCTCGGGTCTGGTGGCAATGGCGCCGCTTCTTCTACTAGAGGCGGGCAAGGTGGCAGTGGACAGCCCGCGCACTCGTGGGGACGCGATTCACGAGTAGTCGCAACCGGCTGTGCGCAATGAGCTAATATTGGGTCGGAGGTCAGCCAGATGACGGTTCCCGAGAGAATCGTGATCGACCCGGCGGTGCTCGCCGGCAAACCCGTCGTGCGCGGGACGCGGCTGGCTGTGGAATTCATCATCGAGCTCCTCGCGCAGGGGTGGTCGGAGGCCGAGGTGCTCGCCAACTACCCTGGGCTCACCCATCAGGACATCCAGGCCTGCCTCGGTTATGCCAGCGCCGTTCTCAAAGCGGAGCGGGTGTATCCGCTCGACACCGCCAGGACCTAGACGCGTGCGACTGATAGCGAACGAGAACCTGCCTGGTGCGGCCGTCGACAGGCTCCGTTCCGCTGGCCATGACGTCCTCTGGGTGCGTACTGAAATGTCGGGCAGTACCGACCGCGAGGTTCTCGATCGAGCCAACCGGGAAGCCAGGCTCGTCCTCACCTTCGACAAGGACTTTGGCGAGCTTGCCTTCCGGCACCGGCTCCCGGCCTCAAGCGGCATCATGCTCTTCCGCATCGTGGCACCGTCGGCAGATTTTCTTGCGCGCATGATCGTTGCCGCCCTGTCCAGCCGGACGGATTGGGCCGGCCACTTGTCGGTCGTTGAGGAGGATACGGTTCGCATGACCCCCCTCCCGGGCCGCGACCCGTGACGAGCGGCTCGGGTTCGGGGAACATCGTCGAAGCTTGCATGGATACGGAGTGCGCGTTCTGCTGAGCTGCGGGATGGGCCCCGGACCCAACACTCTTGACGAGGCGTGCTGCGATGCAGCCGAAGGAGCAGCGCCGATACCACGGGGACCACGAGTCTTCGTCGAGGTAGGATCTATCACGTCACCGACCGCTGGGCGCGCGGCGTCGAGCCGCTCACCGACGATGATGGGGTGGAGCGCTTCCTCGATCTGTGTCGGCGAGGCCGCCTGCAAGAACGCCATCTGCACCCGCCTCAAACGCCCAGGCATGCACGCACCCGTGATCGGCGCAAGCGCCACCGGCGGGTTGCGCTGCGCCGTCCTCAGCAATCGCCTCGATCCTCTCCTGCTCAGTTGCCAACGCTCAAATCGGGTCGCCGCGTGACTTCCTTACCCGTTTTCTGCCATCGACCCCGCCGAGCCGGTCAGTGGCGCAGCCAGGCGGAACGAGAGCTCCGCCCGCGCCTCGTGCGTGCGCCGCTGATACTCGGCGTTCGAGGTTGCCTCACGCAGCCGCTCGGAGACCGGCACCACCATCGGCGCCGGCACCCACCGCACCGGCTGGCCGCTGGCGGCGTCCACCACCCGGCCCTCGTCGACCGCCGCTGAGGCCCGCCACAGGGGCAGCCCCTCGACCGCCTGGTTGAGGGCAGCGTATGTCGCCGCATCTTCGGGGCGCAGGAAGCGGGCATGGCGCAGACTCACGGTCGCGAGGTGAAACTTGCTCGGATAAAAGAAGATGCCGTCGAGCTCGAGGGTCTCACAGACGACCATCAGCCAACCGAAGAACTCGCGCAGCATGCCGAGGCCGGGGTGCTGCTGGCCAGGCAGGGGATGCCGCTCGCCGGAAAACTCGAGGCCGGGGTTTTGCAGCAGCATCCATTCGACGACCAGCACCTCCATTCCCGGCACGAGCCTGGAGTTCCGGTTCACCCGCAACTCCACCAGGACCTTGCGCTCGACGGCGTCGGTCAAGATGCGAAGCGTCTGGCCGAGCGGGTGGTCGAGCTCGTACTGCAGGAACGGAGCGCGAAAGCCCTTGGTGCGCAACTGCTGCAGGATGCCAAATCGCTCCAGCAGCAGCTCCACGCCGACCTTCGACAGGAAGCCCAGGAAGCGAGTCTCGCGGGGGATCCCGGGGAGGATGCCGACGAGGTCCTCCTCGGTGAGCTCCCAACCGGTGGTGCTTTCGCCCTGGATCAGGAGGGCTGGGTTGAGCCCGCTCCTTATTTGCCGGAAGCGCATGAGCGTCAGCTCGTCGTTGTCGGGCGGCTCGACAACCGCGCCCGAGAGCAGCCAGCCGAGGAAACGCGCCGAGTACTGCCAGGCGGTGTCGCCATAGCCGCCGCCCAGGACCACCACCAGCCGGGCGCCCCGGCCGCGGGCCAGCTCGACCACCAGCCGGTCGCGGGCGAGCATCCCGGCGGGGGTGATCTTCCAGTTGCCGATCTGGTCGTCGGCGGCCACGTCGCAGCCGGCGAGGTAGATGATCAGGCCGGGCTTGAAGGAGTCGACCACCTCGGGTAGCGTCTTGACCAGGGTCCCGAGGTAGGTCTGGTCGTCGACGCCACCGCCGAGGGCGATGGCGAGCGAGGCCACCGCCTCCTCGTCGCCCCAGCTTTCGTTGTGAATCGAGTAGGTGAACACGGTCGGATCGCCGGCGAAGATCTCGCGGGTTCCGTTGCCGTCGTGGAGATCGAGGTCGACCACCAGGATGCGCTCGTCGAATCCGCGCCGGCGCATGCGCGCGATCGCCACCGCGATGTCGTTGAAGACGCAGAAACCCATTCCCCGCGCGGCGCTCGCGTGGTGAAACCCGCCCCCCAGGTTGACGCCGACGCAGCCCATCCGTCGCGCGATCCGGGTCGCCTGTATCGTGCCGCCGCCCATCAGCCGCTGGTGATCGAGAACCTCCTCTAGCTCGTGCTCGCCGACCGGCGTGCCCAGGATCGAGGTAAGCGTCGCCGGCTGTTGCAGCGACTCCAGGTACTCGGGCTTGTGCACCAGCAGGATGTTCTTCATCGCCGCCGGCCGTGGCACCGAGATCTCTTCACGGCGCAGCAGGCGCTCGTTGGAGAGGAAGGCGAGAATACGATCGGCGCGCAGCGGATCCAACGGCACGCCACTTAGCATGCGCTCGTAGCCAGGCTCGTAGACGAGGCGCACGCAGGGGGGGTGAAGGGCATGGCGCAGCCGCCGCCACTGCCGGCGGCAAGCTCGCGCCAGCAGGGTGGCGTGCCCCGGAGGCGGGCGGTGGGAGCCAATCACGGTTCCGTCAGAGCGCGCACGCGACATGCCAGGAGTATAGGCCGGCGCTGGCGCCGCCGGCGCGGCGTGCTAACTTTGGCAGGCGATGCCTGAGTCGCGGCGGTGAGGGTCGTGGCCTGCGGCCAGGCGTCGCCAGGGAGGCGAGAGTGAAGAGCAGGGTGGTCCTGATCCCGGGCGACGGCATCGGCCCGTCGATCTCCGGCGCGGTGGTGCGCATCCTCGAGGCGGCGGGGGCCGAGATTGAGTGGGAGACCAAGCTCGCGGGAGCGGAGACGATCGCCACCCACGGCGATACCTTGCCGGCATCCACGCTCGCTGCCGTGCGGGCGGCAGGGGTGGCGCTCAAGGGTCCGATCACCACTCCGGTCGGCGAGGGTTTTACCTCAGTCAATGTGCGGCTGCGGCAAGCGCTCAACCTCTACGCCAACCTGCGGCCGGT
>JAZDGE010000193.1:0-7179 GCA_043807175.1 Acidobacteriota bacterium | reverse complement strand
CGGTTGCGCGCCTTGCGGGCGCGGCGCATCGGCGTTCTCGGTGCGTGACCGTATTTCCGATCGGGAGTACTTAGGGCTCGTCACGGAATAACGTTGACAAGCGAGGGCGCAGAGCCTGAGGCAGATCGCGAGCGCGCCCGGAGCGACCGACCAAGCCGTAGTTGATCCTACGGCGCGGGAGGGAGCGAGGACGCAAGCCGCGAGCTGTCCAGGATCTGCGGCCGCAGCGTCGAGGTTATTTCGTGACGAGCCCTTAGTGAGTCGGGGCACGAATGCCCCGTTCAGGTCTGCTTCAGGCCGGTCGAAGGCGCCAGCGCCCCGGCCTCGAGATAACGGGAAAAGAGCGCGCCCCAAGGGGAAGTCTGGAGAAACCGGCGCACCCGCCGCCGTCCCACCAGCGGGTACCAGGCGAGGTCGTGGTAGAGGTAGGAGCCAGCCACGAACAGGTACACGAGTGGGGTGTGAAAGAGCAACTTCTGCAATGACTTGAATGAACCGAACCAGAGCAGGTCGCCGATCCGGCTGGCGAGGTTGTCACCAACCGAAAATCCCCAGCTCTCGGCACCGATCTCAGGCTCGCCGACGAGCTCGATGTCGCGGGGATCGGCCACCCCCAGACCGCGCTCCTGAGCTTGCGCCAGATAGCGGATCGAGCGCGGGTCGAAGCCCATCAGCCGTGCCGCCACGGCGTCGATGGCGACCTGATCGGCGCTGGCCAGGAGCACATCCTTGCGGATGGGCCGCATCGTGCGCGGCCCGGGACCGTCGCCGGCAGTGGTGCCGTCCATGATGGCGAACAGGCCGGCGTGAATTTCCTGCTGGATTGCGAGCAGATCGACCAGGGTCTCGTGAATCCAGGGGTGGGTGTAGTGGCGGCGGGTGGCGAGCAGCCCGCCCAAGGCGTTCTTCATCGCGCCCGTGGTGGTGGTGTAAATATGGCACTTCACTGTCGGCAGGTGAACGATGTTGGTTCCTGGGAAGATCTCCGGGATCTCGATGCCGTCGGGGAAGATCCGGGGCAGGACTTGGAGCCTTGCGCGCGGCTGGTAGCGCACCCATCGGAGGTCGTTGGCGAAGCAGTTGTAGCGCACCGGGACGGCGTGGTGGGCGAGCACCCGATCGTAGCCGTTGCGGCGCTCACCCTTGATTGGGTTGGTGACCACGGTGTCGTTGGCCACACACACGAGATCGGAATAGCCCGCCCCGCGCAGGGCGAGAATCGTGCCTTCGAGCTGCCAGGGTGTGGTGTTGGCGCCAGGGTAGGGAAAGTGCCACGAGATGTTGTCCTTCAGAATCGTGAGGGCACTCGGCGAGAGAGCGCGCCGCATTCCGCCCAGCTCGGCCAGCCTTCGTACGTCGTCCAGGACCCGCTCGGGAGAGCTGCGCAAAAGGGCGACCCGGCTCCTCATCGGCGGTTCTGCCGCCCCGGCGCCGCCCAGGCCACGAGCATGCCCGCGACCACGAGGCCGGCCGAGAATGAAGCTCCCGCACGCACCGCGCTTGCCCAGGGCTCGACGAGGTAGGGGCGGGAGAAGGTGGACAGGGCGGCGATCAGGGCGACGGCGAAGGAAGCTGCGGCAGCGCCCTCGAGCAAGAAGCCGGCGCCGCCGGCGCGCCGGCGCATCGCGTCGGCGGCTTGCAGGAGCGCGACGGCCGCAACCAGGAACACACCCCCGTATACGACAAGCCAGCGTACGATCAGGGGCAACTTGCGGGGAAGCAGCCCGACGAGAGCGGTCGGCCAGGCCGTGGCCGCGCTCGCCCCCAGCGCCACCAGCAGGATGGCGAAAAATGCGAGCGACACCCGCTCGGCCACCGTCGGGCCTCGCCAACCGACGGCGACGGCGACCAGTACCGCCGCCACGCCAACCTTGGCCAGAATCCAGGCCGGATGCAGGCTGTGGGCGCCCGTAATCCCGATCAGCCGGTGGCTGCGGGCCAGCCACCCAGCCGCAAGGAAGGCGAGATCGGCGGCCAAGAAGGTGGCGGCGAGCGGGTGCCGGAGCACCTCGGCCATGCCCTCGACGAGGTTGGAGAGCTTCCACCGCCGGCTCACCCACAGCACCACGGCGGCTTGGCAGGCGGGAATCACCAGCAGCCCGGCGAACGCCGAGAACCGCAGGTCGGCGTGATGGAACACGAACCACGAGGTGAGCGTCGTGACCACCGCCAGCACCGCTCCCAACGTCAGCCAGAGGATCAAGAAACGCTTCATGTCAGTGCTCCCCAGCGAGGCTTCGCCTCAAACCGACGAGGCGAAGCCTCGCGTTGACAGTTGACAGTTGACAGTTTCCCCCACACCCCACCCAGAAAACCCTCGCACCCGTCCCCCACCCGAACGCTCGACTTGAAAACTTGGCTCTCTCGTTCAGAACTTGCCACTCTCAGACGTCCGGTTCCGGCGGCGGCATCACGGGCGTCGAGGACGAGGGCGCTGGCGGGAGAGCCGCCCGCGCGCACCCGTGCCCCCAGGCCGCAAGGCCGTCCTCGGCCCGCTCCCGCAGTAGGGCCAAACGGGCAGTAAGCAGGACCGTCAGCTCCTTCAGATCGCGCTTGCTCGCCCCGATCGGAACGCTCAAGGGGTCGTCCAAGGCAATTACAGTGCGCGCAAACGGCAATGGCAGGTAGAGCTGCGACCAGGTCCGGCGAAACACGAGGCGAGGCGAGGCGGCGACGGCGTACGGCCGCAAGGGCCGGCCGGTACGCGAGGCGGCGACCACCACACCAGCCTTGGCGACCCCGGCCGGACCGAGCGGGCCGTCGACCACGATCGCGGCCGGATCGGGACGGGAATCGAGTAGCGTCAGCAGCTCACCGAAGGCGCGCCTGCCCCCACGCAGGCTGGAACCCCGCACGACCTGCCAGCCGAGGCTTTCCATGAAGACGGCGGCGCGGTCTCCATCCCGTCCCAGGGCGGCGAGGGAGATGAGCCGCAGGCCAGCGCAGAGGCCGGCAACGGCCAACATGTCTCGCTCGCAAATCGCCCAGATGGTTCGCCCCTGCGGGTACCGCCGCGGATCCACCAGCGTGCCATTCCGCTCCACTCCGCGGATTCGCAGGGTGCGGTGGTAGGGGCGATACACCCGAGCAAGCAGGGCAAAGGCACCCGGGTCGAGGACGCGCCAGAATCCTCTCACAAATGGCTCACTCGCTCCCGTCCTGAGGCCCGTAAACCCGCAGGCGCGTGATCTCCGCCTCCAGCTCCTTCACCCGCCGCTCCAGCGAGCGGACCGTCTTGCGGATCTCCGGCAGCTTCGGCAGCGAGCCCAGCACCCGGAAGGCCAACTGCGCCGGGATCGCCGGGATGCCGAGATACACACCCGCTTGCAGATCGTTGGGAACGCCCGACTTTGCACCGACCACCGTTCCTCCGGCGATGGTCACGTGATCCGCCACCCCAACCTGGCCCGCCAGGGTGACCGCTCTCCCCAGCGTCACGCTCCCCGACAAACCAACCTGGCCGATGATGCAGCAGTGCTCGCCGATCTCGCAGTTGTGGCCGATCTGAACCAGGTTGTCGACCTTGGTTCCGGCGCCAATGCGGGTGACGCCCAGGGTGGCGCGATCAACCGCGCTGTTGGCGCCGATCTCGACGTCGTCGCCGATCTCGACCGTGCCCACCTGGGGGATCTTGCCGTAGATCCCTGCGTCGTCGCGATCGTAGCCGAAACCGTCGCTCCCAATCACGGCGCCGCTGTGGATCCGGACCCGGCGCCCCAGACGCACGCCGGGGTAGAGGGTGACATTTGGGAACAGGATGCTCTCCTCCCCTACCCAGGCGCCCTCAGCGACGACCACGCCGGCATGAATCTGGCAGCCGTCGCCGATCACCGCCCCGTCCTCGATGACCGCCCCGGCGCCCACGAAGACGTCCTTGCCCAGCCTTGCGCTCGGCGACACCCAGGCGCCGGCTGCGATACCGGCGGGCCGCCGCTTCTCCGGGTGAAGGAGCTCGAGCACGCAGCGCAGCGCCTGGCGGGGGTGCGCGACGAAGATGTGGTCGACGCCGGCGACCTCGAGCCCGACCGGCGCGATCACCGCCGAGGCATGCAGCGGCGTGCCGGTGGTGGTCCGGCGGCGGTCGACCACCACCGCCAGGTCGCCTTCGGCCGCCTCGCCGATCGGACGCACCCGGTGGACCAACCTCTCCGGATCGCCGTGCAGCTCCCCGCCCACCGCCGCCGCGATCACCGCCAGCCGGTAGCCGGCCACCTCAGCCTCCCTCCTCCTTCGGACCCACTGGCCTGAACGTGAGATCCCCGGGGGGGATGGCGCTGGCGCCGCGAGTCCGCGCCTCGGCCAGCTCAAGGATCGCATCCGCCGCGCGATCGAGGGAGTCGCTCACGGCCACCCGTCGCGCAACCTCCGCGCAGGCCGCTCGCATCCCCTCCCGGCGCTCGGGCTGGTCGAGAATCGAGGCCGCCTCGCTCACGATCAGCCCCACGGTCGCCCGCGACTGCTTCAGCTCCGGAAAGGCCCGGGCGCCGAGGATCAGGTTGGGCAGGCCCACGGTGTCAGAGTCTATCAAGCCGGCGGCGATCGCAAGGCGTACGGCCAGCATCGTCATGCGCCGCACCTTGTAGACGATCACCATCGGGACGCCGAGCAGCGCCGCCTCCAGCGAGGCGGTGCCCGAGGCCAGCACGAGCAGGTCGGCCGCGCGCATCACATCATGGCTCGAGTCAACCAGGGTGACGCTGCTCTTCGACGGCCAACGCCGCAGCTCGCGTTCGACGCGCTCGCGCAGGCCGTCCTCGGCGACGGGCAGGAGAAAGACCGGCGCCGGCAGCTTCGTCGCCAGCTCGCCACCCGCCCGCAGCAGGGCGGGAAGATGGGATTCGAGCTCGAACACCCGGCTGCCGGGAAGCAGACCAATCACCCGCGACCTTTCCGGCACTCCGTACTTCGCCCGCGCGGCCGCGATCTCGGCGGTCGTTCGCGGCTTCAGGGTCTCGGCAAGGTAGTGGCCGACGAAGGTGACCGTGGTGCTCCTCCCGGCGGCCGCGCGCTCGTAGACCTGCTGCTCGGCCGCGAAGCAGGTGAGGATCAGGTCGAAGCTGGGGACGATCGCCCGCGCGAGCGAGCCCCAGATCCAGACCTGCGGAGGAAAGTAAGCCACGGTTGGAATGCCGCGCGCGCGCAGCCAGCGACCGAGCAGCACATTGAACACGTCGTTGGCGATCAGGATCGCCACCTCGGGCGGGTCTTGGCGCACGCGCCGGCGAATTGCGGCGAACGCTCGCCGCAGGGCGGGCAGGATCGCCACCGCCTCGCTGACGCCGACGGTGCCGAGGTGGTTGGTCGCGAAGTCGAGCGCAACCCCGGCCCGGGCCAGCCGCCAGCCGCCGACACCATAGAGCTGCAGGTCCGGCGCCTTCCGGCGCAACCGCTCCACCAGTCGGGCGCCGGCCATGTCGCCCGAGACCTCGCCAGCCGAGACGAAGACCTTCACACTCCTCCCGTGCGCCGCCGGCGTCTCCGGCGACCGCGCGCGCGCGGCGCAAATTGGACCGCCTCCGCGCCCATGGGTAGCCGGGCGAGCCGCCGGTGGTTCGGATGGGGCCTGACAGGGTCTTGGTGGCAGCTCAGGGCATGCCCTATCGAGGCGCCCCTTGCGACCGCCCGGCATCGAGTCTGACAAGCAGAGCCACCACGGCCAGTTGCGCTAGAGCTACCGCCAGCGTCTGGACGAGCAGCTCCAGGCTGACGTTCCAGACGCCGAGCAGCAGGCGATCGATCACCAGCCGGGCGGCCAGGAAGCTGCTGGCAAGGGTGTACCAGAGCCCGATAAGCCGCCGCACCGAGGCCCCGCGTCTAGCCGAGCGAGATGCGCTGGCGAACGATCCACCAGCCCACGAACACCATGCCGAGCCCGAGGGTGCCGAGCCCCCACTCCGAGAGCAGCGGAATCGCCTCCTGCTGCGGCTCGAAGCCCATCGCGAGCGGCGCCGACCCCCAAAGCTGGGCTTCTGGCCCATTAGGGCATTGGTAGAGATCCGGGATGATCCGCAGGCCGGTCGCGAGGGTCCCGGTGATGGGAACCCAGACCTGCGGGTCCTCGCCGCCTCCCGCCGGGCAACCGTCGCCGAACCTGACGCCAAACATGCTCGCATAGATCCAGTTGAAGCTCATGTAGTGCGGGTTTGTCGGGTCATCGGCGATGAATCCGAGCTCGACGTGATGGCCGTTGCCGTCGCCGATTCCATAGTCGTAGAGGCCGTCGCCGTCGGCATCGACGAGGGTGCCGGTGCCGCTCACCACAGGACCCGAGCCCCAGTGCTCCTCGCGAAAGACGCAGGAGACCGGGAAGGGGTTGCCAACTGTCGGGGTCACCAGGTCACCGAGGATGATGACCTGCTTCCCCGGCATTCCGTATCGGTTGATGTTCCCGTACTTTCCCCGCACGGGGTCGAAATCCTCGAGATTCCACCACCGGGGCGTTTGTCCCCCGAAACACGTGTCCCAGGGCGTTCCCAACCGACCTGAGTTTCCATTGAAGTACGTGAGCGTGATTGCAGTATCGTCCGCGCACGGCCCGTCGCCGTCCCAGTCGACGAGCGGCGGACAGCACGGACCGACGTACCCGCCCTGACATGCCGGCGGATCGGTACTGGCGAGCGCTGGCGGCGAGGACACGAGCAGCACGCACACCACAGCAAAGCCCACGATGCCGAGGAACCTCTTCACGATCCCCTCCTTCCCCTCCGGGCAGCCAAGCACTTCATTCTCGACCTCGCACGCGAGGCCATGAATATCCCCACCATTGTGCGCCCGCTGTCAAGACCCTGCCGGCAGCGCGGCAGCGGTGGGCAGCGCTCAGGCGCGCTCGCGCGGCAGGCCGGCAGCGGCCGCCAGTTGGTCCTCGAAGAGCTCGCGAAACGCGGAGCAGTCCCGCACCAATTGGGGGAGCGAGCCCTCGCCCGCAACCCGGCCGCCGGCGAGGACCACGATTCGTGGCACGCGGCTGACCGTGGAGAGGCGGTGGGCCATGACCAGGACGGTCCGCCTGGCCAGCCAGTCGGCGAGCTCGGCGAAGATCTGCGCCTCCAACTCGCTGTCGAGCGCGCTCGTCGCCTCGTCGAGAACGAGGATGCGCGGCTCGCGCACGATCGCGCGGGCGAGCGCGACCCGCTGGCGCTGGCCGCTCGAGAGCTCCCGTCCACCCTCCCGGAGCGACGC
>JAZDGE010000192.1:0-3741 GCA_043807175.1 Acidobacteriota bacterium | reverse complement strand
GGCTGGGTGGGGGTCGGGGGAGGCTGCTTCTCAAAGGAGGCTGTGGTGAAGATCGAAGGCTTTCCAACACAGGTGACGTTGCACGACGGGACCCAGTTGGTGGTGCGGCCGCTGGAGCCGCAGGACGGACCAGCGGTCCATCGGTTCTTTCGCGCCCTCCCCGAGGAGGACCGACAATACCTCCGTGACGACGTGACCAGGCATGATTGGATCGAGCGCTTCGTACGCAGCATCGACTACGAAACCGTGGTGCCCTTCATCGCCTTACAAGAGGGCGAGGTGGTTGGCAATGCGACCCTCTATCGCTCGCGCTACGGCTGGACCAAGCATGTGGCGGAGATTCGCGTCTCGGTGGCGAAGGCTTTTCAGCGCCGGGGTCTCGGCGCCGCCCTCATGCGCCTGCTGGTACGGCACGCCATCAGTCTCGGCCTGGAGAAGATGGTGGCCCACGTGGTCGACAACCAGGTCGGGGCGAAGCGGTCGCTGGAGAAGGCCGGCTTCCGTCAGGAGGCAGTGCTCAAGGCCCAGGTCAAGGACATCTTCGGCATCAAGCGCGACCTCGTCGTGATGTCGAACGATGTGTCGTACCTGTGGGAAGCGATGGAGGCGATGGTCGCCGACTACTCGCCCTCGCAGGAGGGGTAGAAGCACGGGGTCCGGGGTCCGGGCTCCGGGGCCCGTTTCCCCCACCCAACCGGAAGCAAGAGGCGACGGCTTATCTCGTTCGGCGGGGTCCGCCAGCGCCGGGTGACAAATAGAGAAGCGTGGTTCGTGGTTCGTGGTTCGTTCCCCCACCGGGCCGAGGGCTTGCACAAGACGAGACCTCCTCTTCAGCCTCAACGGCCGACCGACCGGGATGGGAACCAAGGTCCGTCAGATCTTGTGCCTGCTGTTCCGGAGGGCGTCGATCCTGGCCCCCAGGGTCTGAAGGTCTGCTTCGCGGAGGATGCGCTTCACGGAAGGCAGGGCGAGCAGGCGTTCGGCCTCGGCGACCGCGACACTGGCGAGCCTGGCATCGCGCTCGCTTTCTGCCCGAAGCAGTTGCAGGCGCGCCTTGAGTGCCAGCGCCCGACCCATCTCGGGGGCCACGGCGAGCACCCCATCGACCGCCTGAAGGCCACGTTGCGCGTCCTTTTCGGCGCCGGCACCGGCGTTCCACTCCCCGCGCTCCGCACAGACCTCGCCCAGCAGGATGCTGGCAGTCGCATCGCGAGTGCCGCTCGCCAGCGCTTTCTCCGCCGCGCGGCCCGCGCGCTCGAGGGCGGCGAGCGGCGACTGCGAGCGGCGGACGTTGCTGCGCGCCTGCAGGAGCTCGACCTCGACCTCGCGAGTCAGGCAGTAGAAGTTCTTCGGGTTGATTGCGAGCCCGTCGGCGAGAGCCGCGCGGGCCTTGGCGAGAGCGTCGTTCATCAGCCGATTGCGCGAGAACTCCAGCTCGGCGCGCACCAGCCACACCATCGCCCGCAAGCCCCGGCCGTCGGCATCGTTGGGACTGACCTCGCGCGCGGCGTCGAGAGCAGCCAGCACCTCCTCGAGCCTTTCACCGCCGCCGAGGTCCGCCCTGATCTCGAACCTCGCCACCTCGACGAGCACCGAGCCCAGCGTGACGAGCGCCAGCCGATAGCGTGGGTTGACCACGAGCGCCTGGCGGAAAGCCGCCTCGCCCTTGGATGCCGCCGCGCGCGGGTCCTCACCGGCATCGTAGAGCTGATGGAGCATCCAGACCCAGTGCGCTGACCCCAGATTGGTCAGGTTCTCGGCGCTGGTCGGGAAGATCCTGTTCGCCTCCTCGCAGCTCCTGATCGCTTCCTTGAGCGACTCGCGGGGATCATGCCCCAGCCGGTTTTCAGACAGGCCGAGGTTCAGGAAGACGAGCCCGAGGTCGCTCCAGGCGTAAAAGCTCCTCGGGTTGAGCTGGATCGCCCTGCGGGAGTGGACGGCCGCCTGCCGCAACGACTCGCGGGGGTCCTGACCCAGGCTCTCCTCGCTCTTGCCGCGCAGCAGGTAGGCCAGGCCCAGGGTGCGGACAAAGGCATCGTCCCCGGGTTGCAGGCTGGTTGCCTGGCCGGCCGCAGCGATCGCCTTCTCGAGGCTCGGGTAGGGGTTCAGGCCGTTTGCGGTCTCGTGCTCACCCCAGGTCAGCAAGCCCTCGGCGAGTGCATTGAAGGCCGCAGCCGATGCCGGGTCGGCGACGAGCGCCTCGTTGCACGCCTTCGCCAGCGTGTCCATCGTTTCCTGGCTGCCGCGCCCGAGGCTCCAGACCTCCTGGATCAGCACGTTGCGCCAAAGCAAACAGCGCCCGTCATAGGCACGGGGATCACTCTCACCGATTCGGGCCGCGCGGCGATACGCGCCGTCGGCCTCGTGATACGCCTCCTGCGCCCGCTCGTACTCCCCCTGGGCGCGGTGCGCCTTGCCGATCGCGGTGAGGATTTCGGCCTCAAGGATCTTCGCCTCCCAGAGAAAGGGTGTGCTTGCGAACGCGGTGCGCGCCAGCTTCAGGGCCTCCTCGTACCTGACCTCATGGAAGGCAAGCAGCGCCTGCGCGTACTCTGGCGCTTCCAGGTCCGCGCCCGTGCTGCTCCGCAGGTAGCTCAGCGCGGGCGTCTTGAGCTCCGCCTCGATGACATTGCGGCGAGCCTCGCGCTCCTCTTCATTGCGAATCCGCGCCAGTGCGCCCAGCTCTTTCTGGTACAACTGCCCGAGAGCGACGCCGAGGGCGTAGGCGGCCTCGGGGCTGCGAAAACCGCTTTCCCAGGCACGGGCGAGCCGCTCGCGAGCCTGCGCCGCCTCGCCGAGGGCAAGGAACCCACGGCCGAGCGCGTAGTTGCCTGGACCCACGGCGATCTCGCCCTGCTGCGCCATCTCCTCCTCGATCTCACGCAGGCGCTGGCGGACACGCTTCTTGGCCGGCCCGAGGTCGTGGAGCTCGAGTGACTTCTCGCGCCACAGCAGGCCCTCGACCCGCTCGACCTGGGCGCCGAAGCGCTGCGCCAGCGCCGCTCGCCCGGTCGCGGTTCGCCGCGCATGCCACCACATGCCAGTCAGGACGAGCGTCGCCAGCAGGGCGAGACCGCCGACTCCCACCAGCGCCAGGTTCTTCCTCGCCCGCTTGATCAACAGGTAGGACCAGCTCGCTGGCTGCGCCTCAACCGGCTCGCCATCGAGAAAACGGCCGAGATCCTCGGCCAGCGCCCGGGCCGAGTCATAACGCCGTTGCGGCTCCTTTTCCAGACACTTCATGACCACGTTCTCGAGGTCCAGGGGCACGCGAGGCGCCACCTGGCGCAGGGGCGGCGCCTCCTCGTGCAGCACCTTCAGCATCACCTCCACGGGCGAGGCGCCGATGTGGGGCGGCCTGCCGGCGAGCAGTGCGTACAGGGTCGCACCGAGGCTGTAGACATCGGCTCGGCGGTCGAGTTGCGAGGCCTCGCCGAGCGCTTGCTCCGGCGCCATGTACGAGGGTGTACCCATGGTGGCGCCAGTGACGGTGAGGCGCTCCGCGTCGACCTCCCGAACGAGGCCGAAGTCGACCACGAACGGACGCCAACCGGCGTCTTCTCCAGGCTCCAGCATGATGTTCGCCGGCTTGAGATCGCGATGGATGAGACCGGCGCGGTGCGCGGCATGGACCGCCTCGGCGACCTGCTTGATGACCAGCACCCCCTGCTCGAGGGTGAGCTGGGCCGCGACGTCGGAGAGCACTGGACCTTCGATGAGCTGCATCGCTATGAACGGATG